>WQTL01000297.1 GCA_009786275.1 Bacillota bacterium
CGCCGGGCAGCAGGTCGAACTTGTAGATCATCGTCTTGTTCCCGATGCCCCACGCGCGCATCGGCCCGCCGCGGGGCGTGATGCCCTCCCACTGCTGAAACGCCACGAACAGCGCCGACGTGCTGCAATACACTTGGCTGCCCGCGCCCAGGATGGCCGCGCTCTCGGATTCCGACTGGCTGCTTTCGATATCCAGGCTGCTCACCAGCAGGTAGGCGGGCTCCTCGGCCTCCGGCATCACGGCGATGCAACCGGCGGGCAGGGTGCGCGGCTGGCTGTCCTCATACACCACCGGCAGAATGTCCTCCTCGGGGATCGCGCCGCCCTTCATGCGGAAATCCAGGTTCGCCCCCTGCGTGGACAGCAGATACACCCGCCCGGCTATCATGCGCGAGCTCAGCAGGCTGCCCGGCTGCGAGAAGCTCTTCACCAGCACGGGATGCTCCCTGTCGGCGATGTCGTAGACCTGCGCGCTGGCGGCGGGGTCGCCCCCGGGCGGGTACTCCGAATACACCAGGGCCATCCGGTTGCCCTGCAAATACAGCTCCGCGTTTTGCCGATAGTTGGGGATGCTCATCGAGGACAGCACCCGCAGGCCGGGCAGCAGCCGCAGGATATACAGCCTGCCCCCCTGGATATAGTAGAGATATTCCCCGTCGTTCTTCAGGATGTCCGCCTCGTCCACGCCGCGCACCTGTGTGTTGGTGTCGCCGTGCTCTCGTACGTGTATAAAGCCGGCATACATAAACTCGTCCGGGGACGCCGCCGGAGCCGGAGCCATATCATACATCACGCGCCCGTTGAAAATGCCGCCAAGACCGGCCGCTCTTTTTTCGCCCGCGTACATGCGCTTTTGTTCTTTTTGCATGCGCAAAAAGGCCTGCTCCAGTTCGGCATAGCTCGTGCCGAAATCGGCTGTAACCTCCGGGGGCGCGGCAACGTAGGGGCCGAGGGACCACAGATTCGGTTGGTTGAATAGCACGGCAGTCGTAATCACCACAGCCAGTGTGGCCGCCAAAGCCAACCCCCGGCGCAGCGGGGCGGTGTAGCTCCTCCTTGGCTGTTCGGCATGTTGCAGGATGCGCCCGGCCTCAAGTGCGTCGGGCAGGGGGCAGCGTTCGTCCAGGGGGGCCAATGCCTCCCGCAGGGAATCAATATCCGTTTTCTTCATGTTTCGTCAAGCTCCTTTCTTAAGGTTGCCATGGCCCGTGAGAGCCTGGCGCGCACGGTGCCCGGCGGGCAGCCGAGCATCCGCCCGATCTCCCGGCTGTCGTAGCCCTCCAGCACGTGCATGATGATGATCTCCCGCGTGCCCTCCGGCAAGCTGGCGATGGCCTGGCGTACTTCCAGGGCACGTCCCAGGGGCGGGTCGTTCGCAGCGATTTCGGTGAAGCGCTCCTCCAAGGATTCCGCCCGAGCGCCAAATCCTTGCCGCAGGGATTTCCGGCAGGCGTTGCGCAGGATGCGGAACATCCACGGGCGGAAGGCGTCGTCGCTGCGCAGGGCGGCAATGCCCCGGAAGGCCGACAAAACGGCCTCCTGCACCGCGTCCTGCGCCGCGGGCTCCGACCCCAGGGAGTACAGCGCAAATCGATATAGGTCGCGCGCCATGGATTCGTAAAGCGTGCCGAAGGCCTCCGTGTCGCCGGCCTTAGCCTGTCGGATCAGGATGGTTATGTCGTACGTCATAATTGTCCCTCCTTACTGCAAAAGAGTCCCGCGGGGCGCGAAGTGTTGCATGGGAATATTTCTTTTCTCTTGCAGTTGCATTTTCTCTATGCTATAATGATAGCATCACAGGCAGAAGGAGTCAAGCACATGAAAATTCGCGTATTCAGCACGCCGGAGCAGCTCGGCGCGGCGGCGGCGGAGCAGGTAGCGGGCATCCTCAACGGCGCGATTAAGAAAAACGGATCTGCGCGCGTTGTTCTCTCCACCGGCGCGTCGCAGTTCCCGTTTTTCGAAGCCCTGGGCGGGTTCCCCATCGATTGGGCCCGCGTGGAGGCCTTCCACTTGGACGAGTACATCGGCATAGATGACACCCACATCGCCAGCTTCCGCAAATATCTGCGCGAGCGCTTCGACAGCGTGTTCCACCCCGGCAAGATGCACTATGTCAGCGGCGAGGGCGACGTGGCCGCCAACATCGCGGCGCTTTCGGCCGAAATATCAAGCGCGCCGATTGATCTGGGAATGATCGGCATCGGGGAGAACGGCCACCTAGCCTTCAACGACCCCCCGGCGGATTTCGAGACCGAGGCCGTCTACCACGTGGTGCGGCTCAACGAGACCTGCAAGGCGCAGCAGGTGCGCGAGGGCTGGTTCCCCACCCTGGCGGACGTGCCCGCCACCGCCATCTCCATGACCATCCAACAGATACTCAAATGCGGAACGATTATTTCCGTGGTTCCCCACGCGGTGAAGGCCAACGCGATCCGCGGGGCGGTGCGCCAGGAGGTCAACAACCTGCTGCCGGCGACCATCCTCAAGCAGCACGGGGACGCCGCGATCTACCTGGACGAGGCCTCCGCGGCGGGTCTGACCGCGCAGGAGCTGGAGGCGTACCGTGGCTGAGGCGCAGGCGCCCAAAGGGCGCAGGTACGTGGGCCTGAAGGAGACCGTCGGCTTCATCCTGTTCAAGTCGGGCTCGAAGATGACCATCGGCACGAACGACGAGTGGACCAACCGCGTGCTCAATATCGACTTGGGCGTGCAGGCGATGCTGCGGCCCGTCACCCTGGCCTGGGACATGATCAACGACCTGTTCGTGGCGGCCTGGGTGGACAGGACCCGCACGCGCTTCGGCAAGTTCCGGCCCTTCATGGTGCTCTATCCCCTCTACGGCCTGCCCATGGTGCTGCTGACCTACGCGCTGCCCTACCTCTTCTGGGGGACGGACGGCACGTATATGCCGAAGATCGTCCTGTCGCTGGTGCTGGGCCTGTTCAACGAGCTGACCGGCACCGTGGCGGGCATCTGCAACACGGGCATGGAGGCCAACCTCACCCCGGACCCCCAGGAGCGGCTGTCCCTGATCACCAAGGCGAACCTCCTGGGCTTCGGCCAGAGCCTGCCCAAGCAGATTTTCGCCGTCCTGCGGGACATCATCTCCCGCTCCGCCAAAAACACCAGCCTGGCCGCCGCCACGCAGCTGCGCACGCTGTACATGGTGTTCGGCGTGGTGACGATCACCCTCAGCGGGCTGATGGCGCTGTATTTCGTCCTGGTCTCCCGGGAGCGCGTGTTCGGCGTGGACGCCATCAAGGAAAAGCCGCCCACCGTGCGGGAATCCCTGACCGCCCTGAAGAACAACCGCCCCCTGCTCATGATCATTCTGGCGGAGATCCTGGAGGGCTTCAACATCGATAAGCAACAGGGCCTCTATGTGGATTCCATCCTGAATTTCGCGAACTTCGGCCTGATTTCGGGCATCCCCGGCTCCCCGGTGAGCTACGCCAGCTACGGCTACGTGACAGCGCTGCGCCGGCGCTTTTCCACCAAAACCCTGTGGATCGCCTCGCAGTACATCGACTACCCCTTCTTCATCGCCATCTATTTTTTTGGCATGCGCCGGGTGAAGGACAGGGGGAAAATCGCCAGGGGCGTCACTTACACCTTCATGGATCTGTGGCCCATGCTGGGCGCCTACGCCGTGCAGAACACCTTCTCCATGGCGCTCTACGGCTGCCGGCGGGTCATCCCGGACGAGATACGCAACGAATGCATCGACTACGGCGAGTGGAAGAGCGGCTTCCGCTCCGAGGCCATGGTGGGCGTGCTGCGCAAGTTCCCCGAAAAATTTTCCGTCGCGGCGGGCGATATGCTCACCAAGCTCATCGTCAAGCGCATGGGCTTCCAGACGGGCGTGAACTACACGCGGCAGAGCGAGCGCGCCGCGAAGGGCGTGTTCGCCATGGCAACCATCTTCCCGTCGATCACGACCCTGCTGTGCGCTGTCCCCAAGCTGTTCTACAACATCAGCCAGAAGGACCGCGAAGTCATGTACGCCGAGCTGGCCGTGCGGCGGGCCGCGGCCGCGGCGGTGCACGCGCAGGCGGGCGCGCAGGAGAGCGCGTAACCGTACATTGCCGCCAACGGCCCTTCGCAAATCCCTTGATTTGGAAAAACACTTGTATTCATCCTGAAAAGCCGTAAATCCCGGCTGTTTCCCCTTGCTTTTTCGTCGCTTTTCCAGTATAATACATAAAAGCCAAGGATGTTAAAAAAGGATGTTTAAAAGCGATGAACCTCAAAACCAGTGACTTGGCCATCTGTGCCGAGACTTCCGCCTTCAGTATCCGCGACTACAGCGACCAGGGGCTGCTCGGGCCCGTGCCCCGGGCGCAGAGCAGCAACTACCGGACCTTCGACCCGCGGCTCATCCCCCAGGTGTATCTGCTCAAGGCCCTGCGGGAGATGGGCTTCAGCGCGCAGCAGCTGGCGGAATACGGGCAAAACCGCAGCCCCGAGCAGGCCCGCGAGGTCCTCGGCCGCTGCAGCGAGCAGCTCACCCGGGAGATCACGCATAAACAGACCAGCCTGGATATGCTGCGCAGCTACCTGTCGCTCATACAGGAGGGCCAGTCGGCCGCCCCGGGCGAGATCGAACTGCGCGCGCTGCCGGTGCGCGCCCTGCGCTGCAGCAGCCTGGAGGATGTCGGCGGCAAATCGAACGCCTCGCAGCGGCTGCGCCGGGCCTTCGGGCTGATACGCCACCAGGGCAACGCGGGCTGCCCGCTGGGCTTTGCTTGGCGCGATTTCTTCGATTTCATGGAGCAGCCGGACTGCCCCGCGCAGTTGGTTTCGTTCGACCCCCAGGGCCCCGATACCCGGCCCGCGGGCGAATACCTGGTGGGCACGGAGCGCTGCTTCTACGGCCAGACGGGGAGCCTGCCCCGCCGCATGTTTGAATACACCCTGCACCACGATATGGAGCTGAACGGCCCGGCCTACACGG
>WQTL01000298.1 GCA_009786275.1 Bacillota bacterium
GCGATGCGGCTGCGCCTGGCGTATTTCCGCTGCTGGCTTTTCCAGAGAGACAGGGTTGCGGCGCACAAAAAGCTTTGGGGGCTGTCCGCCCGCAGCAGCCTGTCGGGGCTGCGCAGCACGCGCAGCCATGTGTCCTGGAACAGATCCTCCGCGTCCTCTTTGGAAAAGGCCAGCTTCCGGCAGAACCGGTAGAGCATCGTGCCATGCGCGTCGATCAGGCGGGCGGCGTCGGTTGCGAAGTCCACGGGGGCGCTCCTCTCTTCCATAAAATGTGCCGGCACTGGTATATCGCCGCGTGAGGGGGATCGGTTCAATTTTTTTGCAGCACGGCACGTCTTATTTTATCACAGGCGGGAGCCTCTTGTAAACAATCGAAAAAAATTGCTTGATCGGGCCGCCCATGTGTGCTATAGTGAAGCGGCAACCAAATCTTGTGTATCGGGGGCAGCCATGTATAGACAAAAAATCGCTTCCCGGGCCGGGATGCTCGGCCCCGCGCTGTTCACGCTTTCGTTCACGCTGGGCGGCCTGCTGCGCCCCGGCTACAGCCCCGTGCGCATGTATATCAGCGAGCTGTCCATCGGGCCGGGCGGCTGGATACAGATGCTCAGCTTCGTCTGCCTGGGCGTCTGCGTCCTGCTCTTCGCGCTTGGCCTGAAGGCGTTTCTCCCCGCGGGCAAGGCGGCCCGCGCGGCCACGGCCCTCTTCATAACCGTCGGCGTTTGCTACATTCTGTCAGGCCCGTTTGTCACCGACCCGGCCGCGATGTTCGACAACCAGCAGACGCTCCACGGCACGCTGCACGGGATTTTCGGGGCGATCGTGTTTTCCCTTTCCGCCGCAAGCTGCTTTGTCCTCTGGCGGAGTTTTACGCACACAGATTGGCGTTGCCTGGCGGCCTTCAGCCTGATCGCAGGGATCGTCATGGTGGTTTTGATTGCGCTGATGAAGGTCGGCCAGCTGCAAACGGGCATTTTCCACGATTGGGCGGGCGTGGTTCAGCGCTGCTGCCTGATCACCTCGTATGCGTTGATATTTACCATTGCTTTGCGGATGAGGGGCGCCCGCAGGGCATAAGGCAAAAAAATCCGCCACGCGTTTGCGGCGGAAGGGGGAAAGAAAAGCCCGCACCTCTTGCGGGGCATAAAAAAAGAACGCCTAAGCGAGCCGCTTGGCGTTCTAACTATTTTTATTATGCTACTGTTGTATGGAATGTCTGGTATTCGTGTGGACTTGGTACTACAGGCTGGTAAAATCAGCGCTTACCTAACGCTTTATTCAACCCCCTACTTGATCCGCTCAATCCCCTTCTTCCCCACCATAAACACCCGCTGCGCCAAATCCATCAGCGGCTTGTCGTTCATGGAGTCCGTGTAGAAGTCGTCGATCCCCTGGCCGGGCCAGCGCTCCCGGAAGGCCCTGACCTTGTTCTCGCGGAAGCAGATGAACTCGAAGGTACGGGTGTCCTCGTTGATCACCGAGCCGATGTAGTGCCTCACCCCCAGCCGCCCGCAGATTTCCCGCAGGCTCTGCTCCGGGCCGGCGGAGATCACCAGGTCGTCGGGCCGCTGCAGGGCTTTGTAGAACGGGCGGATGCTGTGCTCGTGCTTGTCCCAGAACTCGCGCATATCCCCCGGGATGTCCTTGATGCTCTCGAAGAAGGGCTTCATCTGCGCGGCGTAGCGCTCGGCGACCTGGTCAAGGGTCACCAGGCCGCGCTTATAGTTGAGGATCCCGACCGCCGCCCGCGGCAGGTAGCGCAGCAGCGCCGGGTTCTTCCTCAGGTAGAATACAAAGAACTGCAGGCCGCTCTCGCCGTCGTAGAGCGTGTTGTCGAAGTCGTAGACGTTCATGCAAAGCTCCTTCGCTACTTGATCTGCTTCAGGTTCCCCTTCTTCACCAGGAACACATGCTTCGCCAGGTCCATCAGCGGCTTGTCGTTCATGGAATCCGTATAGAAATTGTCGATCTCCCGGCCGGGCCAGCGCTCCAGAAAGGCCCTGGCCTTGTTCTCCTTGAAGCAGACGAATTCCAGCGCGCCGTCCCCCTCGTTGACCACCGTGCCGATGTAGTGGCGTATCCCCAGCCGCCCGCAGATTTCCCGCAGGCTCTGCTCCGGCCCGGCGGAGATCACCAGGTCGTCGGGCTGCTGCAAGTCCCGGTAGAAGGAGCGGATGCGGTGCTCGTGCCTGTCCCAGAACACGCGCGCGGCCTCCCGGTAGTCCCCCAGGCCCTCCAGGCAGGCCCGCATGATCCTCGCGTAGCGCCGGCCCACCTGGTCTATCGTGATCCCCCGGCGCTTATAGTCTGCGATGCCCCGCAGCGCCGAGGGGACAAAGCGCAGCAGCGCGGGCCGCTTCTTCAGGCAGAACAGGAAGAAATCCAGCGCGCTCTCCCCGTCGTAGAGCGTGTTGTCAAAGTCGTAGACGTTCATGGCGCCGGCCTTTCGTATGCTATTTGTGGAGACGTACGGCAGTGCGTCTCTTGAAAAAACGCTGGCTCTGCTTTGGAGACGCACTGCCGTGCGTCTCTACATAACAGCTTATCTTACTCCTCAATAATATAATTGTGCCCCCTTGGCAAGCCCAGCTGCACCAGCACCCGCTCCTCCTTCTCGCGCTTGGCTCAGCTTCAGCCATTTACCCGTTTTGCTTCCGCAGCATTCGCCAGCCCCACAAACGGTGACCAGACAATGCCGAATAAACAAGCAATGCTATCAAAGAAAACGCTCGGTTCAGCAAACACGAGCCCCGGAATAAGCATATATACAATAGCCTCTGCAAGATGCTCATAAGGAAGGGCAAAGCTATCCTTAAGGCTATAATAACCCTGCCCTTTAATTTTACTGCTCCTGTAGGACGCGACAATCCCCGCGCTGCCGCTAATATCGGCAACACACCAATATCTCGTCGAAAATTGTTGACTGTACAGCGACCCTGGATCCCCTGCCAATGTTTTGACTGAATCTCGGCCGGGAACCTGTGCCTGAATGACCGTATCCGTGGTTGCGCCAAGGAGCACAGCGTATTCCACTGCGGATTCTGGATCAAGAGAGTAGCTAAAAAACCAGCGATACTGCACAGTTTGGCCTGCTTGGGCTTGCGGTGCGTTTACCGCCGTCAAGGTAATGGTTTCCCCGGTGGCTACCATCCGCTTATCCGCCACGACAGTAAAGTCAGACGTTTCCGCGAAGGCGGGCGTGGCCAGACCTACGGACAGCGCGGCGCAGAGCAGAAGCGCGAAAAACATTTTTGCTCGTTTCATGACAGAACCCTCCTTAATTTCAGCGAATACACCATTGCTTATCCCGCTAGAAGCCTATGCTCTGCAGCGGCCTGGGATTAACGCCGCCAGGTTGTCGCCGACAGCCGCGGTTTCCGCAGGGGCGGCGTGCCAGCCGCCCGAACCCGAAAACCAAGGAGGCTCATTCCTCGAAGATATAATTGTGCCCCCTGGGCAAGCCCAGCTGTACCAGCACCTTCTCCTCCTTCTCCCGCATGCGCACGGCCTCCAGGCCCCCGGCCTCGTGGTCGTAGCCCAGCAGGTGGAGCATCGAATGCACCGTCAGGAAGGCCAGCTCCCGCTGCAGCGTGTGGCCGTAGAGCCTGGCCTGCTCCACCGCGCGGGGCAGGGAGATCACCACGTCGCCCAGCAGCAGCGCGCCGCTCTCCGGGTTGGCGTCGTAGATGCCGCCCTCGCCCAGGGGGAAGCTGAGCACGTCGGTGGCGTCGTCCATGTTCCGATGCTTTTTATTGAGCCGCCGGATCTCCTCGTTGTCCACGAAGCGCACGCCCACCTCGGCGCTTTTCCCGAAGCCCTCGTGCACCAGCACCGCCGTGCAGGCGCGGCGCAGCAGCATGCGGATGCCCGTGGGGACCTTGACCTCCTGCTGGTCGTCGGTGATAATCACCTTAATCTTACTTGCCATGGCTTCTCCTTACCTCCTCTTTCTCATAGGCTTTGATGATGGCCTGCACCAGCCTGTGCCGGACCACGTCCCGCTCGCTGAATTTGATGATGGCGATGTCCTCCACGCCCTTGAGCACCTTCACGGCGTTCACCAGGCCCGAGGGCTTGCCGTCCAGGTCGATCTGCGTGATGTCCCCCGTGACGATGATCTTCGAGTTCTGCCCCAGCCGCGTCAGGAACATCTTCATCTGCTCTATCGAGGTGTTCTGCGCCTCGTCCAGGATGATGAAGCTGTCGTCCAGGGTGCGCCCGCGCATATAGGCCAGGGGCGCCACCTCGATGGCCCCCCTTTCCTGCTGCCGGGCGAAGTTCTCCGCGCCCAGCATGTCGAACAGCGCGTCGTAGAGCGGGCGCAGGTACGGGTCCACCTTCTGCTGCAAATCCCCGGGCAAAAAGCCCAGCTTCTCGCCGGCCTCCACCGCCGGGCGGGTGAGGATGATGCGGCCGGCCTCCTTCGCGCGGAAGGACGCCACCGCCATCGCCACGGCCAGGTACGTCTTGCCCGTGCCCGCGGGGCCCACCCCCAGGGTGATGGTGTTATTCTGAATGGCCTCGACGTACTTCTTCTGGCCCAGGGTCTTGGGCTTCACGGGCTTGCCCCTGGCGGTGACGCATACGCAGCCCTCCGTCATGGCCGCCAGCTGCAGCTTGACGTCCCCCTCCTCCTCCACCAGGGAAATCACGTAGCGCACGCTCTGCTCGCTGAGCTCCTCGCCCTTTTCGATGAGCGTGAGCAACCCCTGCACGGCCTTCACGGCCTTCTCTATGGCCTCCGGCTCGCCCATGATTTTCAGCTCCGCCCCGCGGCACACCAGGCTGACGCGGAACGCCGCCTCAATGAGCTTCACGTTTTCGTCGAAGCTGCCGAACAGCCGCGCCAGCTGCTCCATCTTTTCGATGGCGATGATTTGCTCCAACCTTGCGTTATCCTCCTAATAGTCATGATTTATCATCATCGCGGTGAACGAAAACGCTTCGTTCGCCGAGCGATTGATGAGCAAATGTGGTATAATGTCC
>WQTL01000299.1 GCA_009786275.1 Bacillota bacterium
GAATTTTTTGATGGCTTTGTCCGTGGCGTCGTTGTTTTTCAGCGCGTCGGGGTAGGCCATGATGAGCGGGCGGCCCTTCCAATAGAACCAGAGCTCCTGGCAGCGGCCCGGCTCGTAGATGTCGCGGTACAGCGAGCGCAGCTGGGCGGCGGCGTCCGCCGAGGCTGAAAACGGCAGCAGGAAGGCGATCTTCGGCGTGTTGACGCCTTGCGCCCTCGCCTCGGCAAAGACCTCGAACAGCACGTCGTAGGACTCCTTCCAGGTGAAGGCGCCGGGAGGAGGAGTGCAAGCAATTATTGATATTTTGTCAGATGAATGCCTTGCAATTCATATGATTCTTTGGTACAATATAATTGAAGATCGGAGCGAAAGGGGCCTGCATATGAAAACACAGCGCGCCAAAAGGGTTCTCAGCCTTGCCATGTGCCTGGCGCTGGCGCTGGGGGTCATCGTCTTCTCCGCGCCAGCCGCCGTTGGTGCCCCTATTTACGCCGATTACACAAAAGGCGGCTGGCAGACCGCGTTTGAGGACGCCTTCGCCGGGCCTTTGGATGAAGAAAAGTGGGACAGGCGCGGCGGCGAGCTTTTGACGGCGCGCACCTTCTCCGCTGACGACATCCGGATCACCTATACCTTCACAGGCCCGGACACATTTTCCATGGTCGATTACGATGGCGTAACGCGGCTGTTCCAGCCCGCCGCCCCCTGCGTCCCCGGGCAGGCGTACACGATGGCGGTCACCTTCAGCGGTGGGGAGAAGCAGGCGGCGTGCCAGCTGTTCGATGCCGCGCTTGCCCCGGTTTGGGACAACACCGCCTCGCCCGTTTTCGTGGACTACGGCAGGTTCCGCATCGCCTTCGGGGAGGGCGGCGTGCAGGCGGTGAAGGTGGAGATGCCCGTGCTGGTGTACTATGACGACTTGATCGGCACACTCGCCGCGGAAAGCCTGGCGTCCCCGGAGGGCATGTCCAGTAAGCTGAAGTCCGACTATGACGTCAGCCATCCGTCTTTGAGCGACGGCTCGCGAATTTTCCGGGGCGTCAGCACGGCGGGCTCGGGGTATGCGTATAGCGGCAATCCCCTGGCCCCCTCCATGCGCCGCGAGAACATGGGGTTCTTCATCAAGGAGACCGGCGGGGAGCCACATAAGCTGCAGTCCGTAAACGAGGATGCCAACATGCTGATGAACACCAGCCTGTGGCTGCTGGAGGCCTTCAAGGTGGACGACAGCTACAATGCGGTGCTCGAGTACGACACATGGCGGGGCAGCGCTTGGACATCTGCCCAGGGAATCTCCCTGGCATATGCGGAAAGCTTTGATTTTATCAATGGCGGCGCGAGCGCCTGGCTGGGCAACCTGGAATACCTGGACCAGCGCTGCTACGCCTACCTCCACCACAACCAGTCCGCCGGCGGGAACGCCGATCTGCCGGGATTGGGCGGCGGGAACGGCAGGGGCACGTGGTTCCGCAACCGGATCGAGATCTCCGACGCGCAGCTGGTCTGGACGCTCACCAACCTGGACAACGGCGCCACGGCCAGCTACGGATTTGCGTTTTTCGGCAAGGATTTTGTGTTCCGGTTCCATCTGGCTTCGGACGGCAACCCGCACAACCTGATGGAGTTCCGGAACTTCAGGATATACGGCGTTCCCGGCGAACGGGGCGCGGAGGTACTCCCGCCGCCGCCGTATCCCGGCACGGAGGGCAGCCCGGATTCCGCGCTGTTCTATCCGGTGATTGACGATCTGCTGGCGGATACCGCGTACACCTCCCTCGACCCCGCCAAGCAGGGCACCTATGTGCCCTTAAGCAGGCCCGTCCCCGACACCCTGGACCTCGCCGAGCGGGGTGCGCTGGCAGCCCGGGGCTATATCGGCGTGCTGGAGGGGGCGCTGGGGGACGACGGCCCGCATGCCCTGAGCGACTACGGGCCTTATGGGCACATCTATCTCGGCGCGAAGCAACCCTACCTGCTGGCCGGGCCCAATATCGGCAACGGGCGCACCAATTGGGGCAAGCTCAGCGAGGGCCTGCTCATGGCCCGCAACATGTCCGGCAGCAGGGACAGCCTGGATACGCAGATGAAGAGCCTGGTCAACATGCTCTACTTCACAAAGGCCAAGGGCGCAAGGCCCTATCTGGCGGCGGCGGGGGCCAACCCGGAGAACAAATCCTACGGCAACACGCTGCTCAGCCTCAGCAACGCCATGGAGCACTTTGCCGTCACGCCCCTCAGCCGCGTCATGATGACGCTCACCAGCCTGTATACGCTCAATGCGGGCGAAGGGATGAGCGATGACCTTGTCAGGCTCACCGACGAGATCGCCTGCGCGCATTACCACAATGCTGACTATGTCTCGGAATATGACAGGCCCGCCGGGGTGCGCACGTTCCTCTACGGCGCGAATTTGATGCGCGACCCTGACCCCGGCTTCAACATGGCCGGGAACTTCGGCTATGTGGACACGGTGCATATCGACGGCAACGGGCTGCGGGCAACCAGCCGCTGGGGGAGCTTGGGCGTTGGACATCAGCAGGCGCTGGGCAGAGAGGTCACCGGGCTGTTCAAGAACTTCCTCATGCTGCCCGAGCCGTTGACCAAATACAAGCTGTGGCAGCCGGAGCGGGAGCCCGTCGCCGCCAGCAGCTACGACAACGCCTCCTTCAGCGGGCATGTGCACTCCTACATGGGCGCGCTGCTGGGCCTGCTGGAATATGGCATGCAAAGCAACGATACCGCCGCGCTGGAATTCGTGCGCGCGGGCTACGAATACTGGAAGACCTATGGACTTTCGGCCATCGGCCTGTTCGGCGAGACCTGCGCGGTGGGCGAGATGACCTACCTCGCCGTCATGCTCAGCAGGCTGGGCGTGGGGGACTATTGGGACGATGCGGACCGCTATGTGCGCAACCACCTGGCCGAGGTGCAGGTCACCCCGGAGAAGCTCGCCCAGTTCAAGGGCAAGCTCAGCCATATGGACGACCTGCCCCCCTGGGCCAGCGGGCCCAACCGGGATAACTACGGCGTGGGCCTGGATGTCACGGACGTCAACGACCCGCGGCATGTGCTCAACCGGGCGCTGGGGACTTTTCTCTCCGACGCCTCGCACCCGATTCATGTCCACGCGGGCCAGCAGACCGGCGTGATCTGTTGCACCGGCAACGCGATGCAGGGCCTTTACTACGCGTGGGAGGGCATCGTCACCGGGCGGGACGGCCTGGTATCTGTCAACCTCCCGCTCAACCGGGCGTCCCAGTGGCTGGATGTGGACAGCTTCCTGCCCTATGAGGGCAAAGTGGAGCTGCATATCAAGACCGCCGGCGCCGTGGATTTCCGCGTGCCCGACTATGTGGATCCCGCGACGCTCACGGTGAAAAGGAACGGCAGCCCGATGCCTTTTGCGTGGGTCGGCAACAGAATCCTTCTGACAGGGCTGGCGGGCGGCGATGTAATCACGATCGAATTCGATTTGAAAAACCGGACCGAGACCTACACCCTGAAGTGGATGCAGGACCGGTTCTGGATCGAGGGCTCCGACCCCCGCACCGGCGCGGACGACCCGTTCCCGACACCGGATTATGTGTACTCCATTGCGTTCCGGGGCAACACGGCCGTCAGCGTCACGTGCCCGCAGGACGCCGCGACGAACCAGGACCTGTGGCTGTACCAGGGCGCGGACCGCGTGGCCGCGCGGAATGCCGCGTCAACCCCGATGAAGAGCGGCGTGGTGCGGTACATCCCCTTCACGACGCTCAAGCCGGAACCCTCGCCGGCAATTCCAAACACGCCCGCCCCGGCATACGGCAGCACAATTGCGCCCGATACCCTGGACCTCGCGGCCCGCGCGGCTCTGGCGCTAAAGGCGCTGCTGGAGGCGAACCCATCCGACGGTGAACTGGGCGGCCTGGTCAATGCCCTTACCATGGCGCGCAACATGACAGGCAACGCGGAGCGTCCGGACATCGATGAGGCATTCATATCGCGGCTGCTCAGCGCGGCGGGGAGCCCGGACAACGTACTGGCGCTGTACAGCATATACGCCCTCGGGCGGGACGAGGGCGTCAAAGCCCTGCTGGAACGCTTGGCCGCCTCCCTGCAAAAGACAGCCAGCGCCGCAGGGCCGCAGGGGCAATCCCCAGGCGGCCTGATTGGATATGGCGATAGGATGCTGGCCAACGGCACGGCTCTGCGTGCGCTCTCCGCATGGTATGTGCCGGGCGCGCCTGTCAGCGGCTATGCCGCGGCGCTGAAGAGCCCGGGCGTGTGGAACCTGCCGGCCGGGCAGGTCCCCAGGGCCGTCGCCGGGCCGGAGCAGGCCAAGTTCGACGGCAGCACGTCCTCGTATATGGCCGGCCTGCTGGGCCTGCTGGCCTACGCGGAGCTGACCGGCGACACCGGGGCCGCGCGTTTCGTGCGCACGGGCTATGAATATATGCGCACCTTCGGCATCAACGCCATCGGGCTGTTTGGGGACATTGATACCACGAGCTACATGACCATGCTGGCGGTTCGGCTGAGCCTCATGGGCATCGGCGACTACTGGGACGACGCGGAGCGGTACGTCCGCAACGAGCTGGCGGAAAAGCAGCGGAACACAGGCATGTTCCTGAACGACGCCAGTTACCCCGGCTTTGTAAACGGCGGCAACCTCGCGGCGGATCTGGCCACGACGGCCCTCGCCGTGCAGGCACTATACAGCGCGTGGGACGCTGTCGTCACCGGCGGCGAGGATATGGCCTTGGTGAACCTTCCGCTCAACCGCGCCTCCCCGCTGCTGAACGTGCGCAGCTGCCTGCCCTATGAGGGCAAGCTTGTTCTGGATATAAAGCAGGCGAAAAACGCGGCGGTGCGCATCCCCAAGTGGGTGGACATGGAACAGGTAAGCGTCAGCGGCGGCAGCGCCAAACGCCTCGGCAATATGATCATCCTTACCGGACTCATGGAGGGCGATCAGATCATCATCGGGTTCCCGATGAAAACATGG
>WQTL01000300.1 GCA_009786275.1 Bacillota bacterium
TGGCGCGCATCCTGGCCGAGCCGAGCGTCCTGACCTGCCACTACCTCACGGGCGAATACGACTTCATCCTGCGCGTGGCCGCCCAAAGCAGCGAGGCCCTGGAGGCCATCCACAGCGAGATCAAGGGCATCCCCGGGGTCGCCTCCACGAAGACGCATTTCGAGCTGAAGGCCGTAAAAGAGATATTTTAGAAAGGACCCCCCATGACATTCTGCCAAAACTGCGGCGCCTCCTTGGATCCCGGCGCGCCCGCCTGCCCGCGCTGCGGAAAACCCGCCGCCGCACTGCCATACCCGGCCTACCCCTATCCGGCCCCGTACCCTCCCGCATACCCCGCGCCAAAACTGCCCGTCACGAACCTTCTGGCCATCATAGGCTTTGTGATGGCCTTGCTGCCCCTCCCCGCGTTGCCACTGTGCATCGCCGGCCTGGTGCAATGCGCCCGGACCGGTCAGAAGGGCAAGGGCCTTGCCATCGCGGGCATTCTCCTGCGCGTGGCGGTCCTCGCCGTGATTGCCGGCGGCATCGTGCTGCTGGCGCGTTATGGCGATGCCGGCTCATACCTTCCGGATTGGGATTGGGAGGACGGGTTTTCGTTCACGGTTATGCTGCTGGGGATGCGGTGAGCATCTCCTCCGCAGCCGCCATCTGCGCCCGCGTTATCCCCTCCCCGCCCATGATCCTCGCCAGCTCGCCCACGCGCTCGGAGCGCCCGAGCTCGCGGATATGGGTCTCGGTGGAGCCGCCGTCCGTCTGCTTTTCGATGAGCAGGTGGCAGTCCGCCAGGGCGGCGATCTGCGCCAGGTGCGTCACGCACACCACCTGCCTGCCCCCGGCCACCCGCCGCAGTTTCCGCCCGATTTTCTGCGCGGCGCGCCCGCTCACCCCGGCGTCGATCTCGTCGAAGATCAGCGTACACACAGGGTCCTTCTGCGCCAGCACGCTCTTGATGGCCAGCATCACCCGTGAAAGCTCGCCCCCCGAGGCGATCTTCGCCAGGGGCCGCGGGGCCTCCCCCGGGTTGGCCGAAATTAAAAACTCCATCTGCTCGCCCCCCTCCTGCGTGAGGGGGATTTTTTCGCTTCGCGCCTCTATCCGCACGTTGGGCATATCCAAATCGAGCAATTCTTCCCGCACCGCGCGTGTAAATATCTCGCCCGTCTCCCGCCGCGACTTCGACAGCGCCCGCGCCAGCTGAATCACTACGGCCTTCTGTTCCTCAATGATCTCTTCCAGCTCAAGAATGCGCTCATCGCTGCGCGTAATGGAGGCCTCCTCGTCCCGGGCCTTTTCCAGGAAAGCCAGCATTTCGGCCTCCTCCGTGCCGTATTTCCTCGACAGGCGATAATATACATCCAAGCGCCGTTCCACGGCCTCGGCCCCGGCGGGGTCGAACGCGGCGGATTCCAGCAGGCCGCGCAGCTCGCCGGCGCACTCGTCCAGCTCGTAGGCCGCCGCGCGCGCGGTCTCGGCCAGGGCCTGCGCCGCCGGGCTGAACTCCCCGGCTCTTTCCAACGCGCCCGCGGCCTCGAACGCCAGCGCTGATGCCCCCGCGAACTCTATACCTCCCGAGAGGGAGGCGCCGCCCGCCAGCGCGTCCCCCGCCGCCCGCAGCGCTTCGAGAATCTTCTCGCTGTTGCGCAGGAGCGCCTGCTTTTCCAGCAGCGCGGCCCGCTCGCCCGGCACAATCTCCGCCTGCTCCAGCTCCGCGACCTGGTGCCGCAGCATGTCCAATCTGCGCGCCTTCTCGTTTTCGTCCATTTGCAAGGCGGACTGTTCTTTTTGCAGCGAGCGCAAATGCAAATACGCCGCCTTGTATTCCTCGCGCAGGTCCGCGTTTTCCGCCATGGCGTCGATGAAGCCCACGTGGCGCGCGGGGTCCAGCAGGGCCTGGCTGTCATGTTGCCCGTGGATATTCACCAGCGCGCCGCCCACCTGCCGCAGGGCCGCCACCGTCACGGGCACCCCGTTGACCCGGCAGCTGTTCTTGCCCGAAAGCGTAATGGCCCGGCTGAGGATGATATCCCCGTTCTCGTCCACAGGCAGGTCCAGTCCCTCCAGAAGCGAAGCGGCTTCGGCACTTGCTTCGCTGAACAGCGCGGTCACGCGGGCGCTGTCGGCCCCGGTGCGGATGAGGTCGCGGCTGGTGCGCTCGCCCAGCACGGCGTTGATGGCGTCGATGACGATGGACTTGCCCGCGCCGGTCTCGCCCGTCATCACCACAAAGCCGGGGGGGATGCCCTCCAGCTTCGCGTGCCTGATCACGGCGATGTTCTCAATGGTCAAACTCTGCAGCAAGGGCCTTTACCTCCTCCAATACGGCGCGCATTTCGGCCTCCCCCCGGCACAGCAGGAAGATGGTGTCCTCCCCGGCCAGGCTCCCCACCACGCCCTCGGGCGGCATGGCGTCCAGCGCGGCGCAGACCCCCTGGGCCATGCCCGCGGCGCAGCGCACGCAGGCGATGTTCCCCGCGCCGTCCAGCGAGAGGATGGCGCCGCTGAGCACCGCCCTGCGCCTGCGGGCGTCCTCCGCGCCGGCCCGGGGCAGCTCGTAGACGGTGCGCCCGCCCGGCCCGGCCTTCTTGCGCAGCCCCAGCACCTTGATGTCCCGCGAGACCGTGGCCTGCGCGGCGGCCTCCCCGTGGGCGCGCAGGTACGCGAGGATCTGCTCCTGCGTGGACACGCCGCCCTTCTCCACCGCCTGCAAAATGAGCTCCTGACGCTGGTTTTTCATCTTATACCCCCATTTTTCCAGCCAGCACATCCAAAAAATGCTCCGTTTTCAGCCGTATAAACAGCGCCTCCGCCTCCGCGCGCCTTACCGTGACGCGCTGCCCCGGCAGCAGGGCAACCGGCGGCTCCGCGTCGGTGGCAAGGGCCAGGCCCTCGCGGGTGATATCGACAGAGAAATTTGTCTGCGCGGTAAACACCACCGAGCGCGTGAACATCAAATGATTGCACACAGGCGTAAGCAAAATGCTCTCGAAGCTGGGCTCCACCACGGGGCCGCCGGCGGAAAAATTATAGGCCGTGGAGCCCGTGGGCGTGGCGAAAATCACGCCGTCGCCCATGAAATTCAGCGCGTGCCCGCCGCCGCAGTCCACCGCGATCTCCGCCAGGCGCGGCGTGCCGAAGCGCGAAATCACCGCGTCGTTGACGCAAAAGCCCTTATACGCAAGGGTTTCTTCCTGCGAAACCCGCACCTCCAGCAGCATGCGCCGGTCCAGGGTGAACGCACCCGTGGCCAGGCGCGGCAGCAGGTGGAGCTCGTGGCGCTCCAGCCCGGCCAGGAACCCCAGCCGCCCCGCGTTGACCCCCAGCACCGGTTTGCGCCAGGGCAGAGCCATGCGCGCGGCGGTCAAAATCGTGCCGTCGCCGCCCACGGCGATCAGCGCGTCGCAGGCCGCGAGCTCCTCCGGCGGGGCGGTCTGAAGGCCCGCATTTGCCAGTTCCTGCCGGATTTCCGCCGCCACTTCCGCCGCGCCGGGCTTGCTTTCGTTCACGCTGAGCGCCAGCCGTTTCATGCTTTCAGCTCCTCCCAGGCAAGTTTTACGATATCGTCTATCGATAAATTATTATTGTTATTCAATATCTCACAATTATCGTTTCTCGATAAGAGCAACAGGTATTCGATGTTCCCCTCCCCGCCCGTGACAGGCGAATGCGCTAACCCGCGCAGACGGAACCCTTCCCGCCGCGCCGCCTCGCAGACCTCACGGATCACCCGGACGTGCTCTTTGGGGTCCTTCACGATGCCGTGCTTCACCGGCGCGCCGGTCTCGAACTGCGGTTTTAGAAGGCACACGGCTTGGCCGTCGCCGCCCAGCAAATGATGCAAATTTGGCAAAATCAGCCTGAGCGAGATGAACGAAACGTCCACGCAGGCGAAGTCGGGCACGCCAACTTGTTCCGGTGTCACAGCCCGAAAATCAGTCTTTTCAAGGCTTGACACACGCAAATCGGCCCGCAAAGGCTGTGCCAATTGGCCTGTGCCCACGTCAATCGCGTATACCTTCGCGGCGCCGCGCTCCAGCAGCAACTGGGTGAACCCGCCCGTGGAGGCCCCCACATCCATGCAGGATTTGCCGGCCACATCGATGGCGAAATAGTCAAGGGCCTTGCGCAATTTGAGATATCCCCGGCCCACGTAGTCATGAATTTCACGCAGCGAAAGCGCGTCGGCGCCGGCGATTTCCAGGCCGGGCTTGCGCGCCTCAACGCCGTTGACAGTCACTTCCCCGGCTAAAATAGCGGCCTTCGCACGTTCTCTTGAAGGCACAAGCGAACGCGAGACAAGAGCTAAATCAAGTCGCATAAACACCCCCCGACCCTGCGGGCCACCCCCCTCTGAAGAGGGGGGCTTGCATCGCCTCCGCGTCCAGGCCGTACTCCGCCAGCAGCTCCTCCACGGGGGCGTGGCGCGCGAAGCCCTCCACCGCGGTGAGGCTGAACCTGCCCTGCCAGCGGCGTTCCAGCAACGCCAAACCGAAGCGTTCGCCCGCGCCGCCGGAGCGCACGCCCTCCTCATAGAAGTCAATCTGCTCGCAGGGCAGCACGGCCTCTATCGCATCAGAATCTATGGGCAGCACGCGCTTGAGCTTGACGATTTTCACGCCCGGGACTTCGCAGGCCTCGAAGAACAGGCGGCCATAGGTCACGACAGCGCGGGCGGCATTGGCTTCGCCGTAGATGTCGTAGGTCTCGCCGGAATGCAGCAGGGGCAGGGCTTCCGGGGGCTCTTTCAGGATATCGCGGGGATATCGTATGAGGTTCAAACCGTTGGCAGTCAAGGCATTGCGCAGCGCGGCGCGCAGGTCGTCCGCCGTCGCGGGGCTCCACATCGCCGCCCCCGGGATGGCCGCGCAGAAGGCGACGTCGTACAGGCCGTGGTGGGTGATACCGTCGGCCCCCACGAAGCCCGCGCGGTCCACCGCGACAGTCAGGGGCAGGCCCTGGAGGGCGGCGTCGTGCAGCAGCTGGTCGAAGGCGCGCTGTAAAAAGGTGGAGTAAATCGCCG
>WQTL01000301.1 GCA_009786275.1 Bacillota bacterium
GAGAGGAAGTGAGCGCATGGAAACCATGACCGCCCAGCAGGCGGCGCAGCGCTGGGGCATCTCCGACCGGCGGGTGCGCGTGCTGTGCGGCGAGGGGAAAATCCCCGGAGCCGCGAAAGACGGCAAGTCCTACAAAATCCCGGCGGACGCCGCGAAGCCCGCCGACGGGCGGGAGAAAAAAGCCCCGGCAGCTCCCCCGGCGCGCTGGCTGAAATGGGATAACGAGGTCATCGGCACGATTGACGCGGCGAACGCCGTGCGCTTCGCCATGCCGGAATACAATGAGGTCGTGGCGCTCTATACCCGCGGCGCGGACCGCTGGTCTCCCGAACAGTTCGCGGCGTTTTTATCCGAGCGCGTGGTGAGCCGCGACCGGCGCGACATCGAAAAAATTTTGTTCCGCTGCGGCCTGTCGCGCTATGATGTGCTGCAGATCGCCGAGATCACGAGAGGAATTCACCCAAAGGATCTGCTGTGGGTTGCTCATAGTGAGGATGAGCAGTTAAGCACCGTTATAACCAACGTATTCGACTCCGTGTTTCATCAACGCATGGATTTGGCGGGCGATAGCATCGACACGCCCGAGGGCTATAACATCAAGCGTTACGGGGTTTATGATGGGCAATACGGCATCTACAAGCAGCGCATCAGCCCGCTTGCCACAGACGTCGAATCCGAGGTGGCGGTGTATCTGCTGGCGCAAAAGCTGGGCGTACCCTGTTGTCCAGCGTATCGTGTGGATAAAGATACGGTGTTCTCTTCGTTTTTGTATGACTTTTCGAGGGAATACATTGTGCATTTCCGGCGATTATTTGACGGCCCGCGTTCGGACAATGAGTATCAAAACCTGCTTGCCGTGCGCCCGCAGTACCGCGACGACATCGCCCGGATGATCCTGCTGGACTTCATCACCCGGCAGGATGACCGGCATCTGTCCAACATTGCCATCAAAATCGGCGCCGGCGGCGAGTCGTTCTACCCGCTGTACGACAACGGCCGCAGCTTGTTCTACGAGGACACCGAGGAGATGGTGTGCCAGGCCGTGGCCGACCCGGCGCGGTATGCCACCAGCTTCGGTTATGCGGGCACGTATTGGGATTATGCGCGGGAGATAGCCCGCGAGCGCGGCGGGCTGCAGGGACTGCTCAATCTGTGTATCAGCGAAAGCGATGTCGTCAATATTCTAAACGAGGCCGGATTTGTTGGGTATCGGTTGGACGGGGCGACTGAGTGGATTATGAAAGCGATTGATATGCTGAATAGCTTGTAAAGCAGAGGGAAGAGTTCATGCGCCTGTTCATCGCGATCAACTTTGATGATAAAACCAAAGCCCGGCTGTTGCAATGCCAGGAGTCGCTTCGCCAGGCTTCAGTCGACGGCAACTTCACCCGCCCGGAAAATTTGCACCTGACCCTCGTGTTCCTGGGTGAAGCCCCGCCGGGACGTGTGCCGGAAATCCAGCGCGTGATGGAGTCCGCGCCCGCCGGACCGTTCTCCCTGCAATTTGAGGGGATAGGCAAATTCGGCGATACCTGGTGGGTAGGCATCCGGCAAAACCCGATGCTGACGGGCTTATACGATCATCTTTCACAGGGGTTGAAAGCCGCTGGATTCTCCATCGAAAGCAGGCCATTCAAGCCACACTTGACCTTGGCCCGAGAGGTAATCCTGCGGCCCGGCGCGTCGCTTGAGAAGTCAGCGCCTTTCGTAACGCAGGTCGCGGCCATACACCTGATGAAGTCCGAGCGCATCAACGGCAAGCTGACATACACATCAATCTATGAGAAAAAATTGTAGGAGGCACACCATGCAAGTCACCGTGAAGAAACCCACCGAAGCCGAGAAGCAGTTCATGCAAAAGCAACCTACATGGTCCTGCGGCGTATCGGAGTTCGACTGGTATTACGACAGCGAAGAAACTTGTCTGCTCATTGAGGGCGAGGTTACAGTCGAGTACGACGGCGGCAGTGTTTGCTTTGGCGCGGGGGATTACGTCGTGTTCCCGCAGGGGCTGGCCTGCGTTTGGAAGGTGACAAAGTCCGTGCGCAAGCACTATACTTTCAGATGAGCATGAAACTGCTCATCGATGCCGACGGCTGCCTCTCTGCCGAGGGCGTGGCTATCACTCCTATTTGCAAAGGCTGGTCGCAGAATAAAAAATACCGCATTGAGACCGCGCAGGGAGAACGTTTTTTGCTGCGCGTAGCTGAAAAAGCGCAGCGCAGGCAAATGAAAGCGGACTTCGCCGGCTTGAACCCGGTAGCCAAACTGGGGGAAGCCGCGCAACAACCAGTAGCGTTCGGCAGGAGCGGCAAATGGGTGTACTCCGTCTTGACTTGGGTTGACGGTGAAGACCTCACAAGCGTTTTACCCACGCTGGCTCAAGATGAGCAGTATGCCGTGGGCTTGCAGGCGGGTGCGCTGCTAAAACAAATCCACGCCGTTGTCCCTGTGAAGCGCCCGAAGGATTATGTAGCAATGTTCAGGCAAAACATCAGCAAGAGCATTGAGCGCTACGTGCCAATCGGCATGAGTCCTGAAGATAGTAGAATTATCATTGACTATTTGATCGCCAATAAAAGAGCTCTAGGCAGCCGCCCGCGTACCTTTCTGCACGGCGATTACAACACGGGAAACTTGATTCTCATGCCTGATGGTACGCTTGGCGCGATTGATTTCCTCGCCTATTTCGGCGATCCCTGGCAGGAGCTCTGCGCGATTTCGGTTGGCGAGGAGGCAACCCCGCACTATCAAACAGGGCTAGTCAACAGCTATTTTGACGGAAAGCCGCCTGCGGAATTCTTTGAGGCCATGGCGTACCAGTCCACCTTCGATGCGCTCACAAGGGTGTCTCCCGACGATTCGCCGGAGGTTTTTGAGATTGGCTGCAAGCACATCAAAAACATATTCCGCTGGTTTGACCGCTTCCAAAACACCATCCCGACTTGGTATTTGCAAGATTGGAGCACCACATGACACTCCTCATCGACGCCGACGGCTGCCCGGTGGTGGACATCGCCATGCGGCTTGCCCGGCGGCACAGCATAGAATGCCTCATTCTCTGCGACACCGCGCATGAGTTCAGCAAAGAGGGCGCGCGTACCATCACGGTCTCCAAGGGGGCCGACAGCGTGGATTTCGCGCTGGTCAATCTCGTGAAGAAGGGCGATGTAGTTGTCACGCAGGACTATGGCTTAGCCGCCATGTGCCTGGCCCGGGGTGCGGTGCCGTTGAACCAAAACGGCATGGCGTATACCAACGACAACATCGACGCACTGCTGCACCAGCGGCATACCGCGCAGAAAATCCGCCGGGGCGGCGGGCGGCTGAAAGGGCCAAACAAGCGCGGGGCAGAGCAGGATCGGGGGTTTGAGGCGGCGTTGGGAAAAATATTAACGGAGGTTTTGAGATAATGAAATATTTTTGGGGCTGGTATGAGACCGAGAAAGAGATGGAGGAAGCGATTCCCGCTTTATTGGATTGGTCTACAGAGCGGCGGCAACGGCCAATTAGTTTAGGAGATGAGTTGGATGATGAAACTATAGATGAAATAGAACCATATCATCAATTGATCGATAAAATTGGTAATGAGCGGTTTTACTTTGAGATGCTCATTGAAAATTTTCATGATGTATTTCAGGCAATTTCCGATACCAAAAAAGAGTCAAAGAAAATAAAAGACATCACGCCATATATCAGAAAGGTTCACAGACTCTTTCTTAATGCGCTTGGGAGTATGTATATCTATATGGGACATATACAGCATTATTCAAACGTTGATACTAAGGCTCTGCGAGACAATCATTCTCTATACAAGTTTTTGCATGATCTTAGAACTTTTTCTATCCATGATGCTCTTCCGATAATAGAATTACGATCCAGCTCGAAAACCATGCAGTTTATTATCGTCAAGGACGCAATTCTACAAAGCGAATTCAAATATTGGGGCTCACAAGCAAAGGATGCTTTCTTCGAAATTCTTTGTCATATGTCCGATGAAATTGACCTACAGATACTAATTCAAGATGCAGTAAATCTGTTCACTAAATTTCATGTCGAATCGCTACGCGAAAGACAAGATGCTATTATTACTGCTCAGCTTTTTTATGATCGCTTTGCGCGAAAAAGTGAAAAGGGGTGTCAATACCCATATGCGTTTGCGTTTGACGGGGAAAAGACAGTAAAATGCGTAGGGTCACTTGGAGTTTTTGTTAACGAGATTAGAATAGCGTTAGATCAATTGGGCATTGACGCTTATGTTGACGAGGTGATTTCATAATCATGCCTATGACCTACATAGCAATCCACCTCGTCGCCATCAGCTTGCTGGCAACCATCCTCACCATCCACGACAAACGCGCGGCCCGGCAGCGCAAATGGCGTGTGCGAGAAAGCACACTGCTGTTAGTTTCCGCTCTAGGCGGATCCGTCGTCATGCTGATGACTATGTGCATCATTCGCCACAAAACAAAGCATGCCAAGTTCATGGTGGGCATTCCGGTGATCATTGCGCTGCAAATCGCCCTGGCCACGGCGGCGCTCTGGTTGATGAAGGGCGGGCTTGCATGACCTACTCCAACATCCGCCCCGCCGTCTTCTTCTCCCGCCCGAACCGATTCATCGCCCACACCCTGCTTGACGGCGAGGAAATCATCTGCCACGTAAAAAATACCGGGCGCTGCAAAGAATTGCTCGTGTCCGGCGCAACGGTATATCTGCAGAAAAGCGGAAATCCCCTGCGCAAAACCCAGTATGACCTGATTGCCGTGCGCAAGGGCCAGCGGCTTATCAACATGGACAGCCAAGCCCCCAACCGGGTGTTTTATGAGCACTTGCAAAGCAGACGGTACATAGAGGGCATCACGTTGATCAAGCCCGAGGCCAAGTTTGGAAGCTCGCGCTTTGATTTTTATATCGAGGCGGACGAACGCAAAATCTTCATTGAGGTCAAGGGCGTGACTCTGGAGGAGGATGGCGTGGTGCTGTTCCCCGACGCGCCCACAGAGCGCGGCGTACGGCAT
>WQTL01000302.1 GCA_009786275.1 Bacillota bacterium
ATTTTGGTATGCCTGTCCTGATCTTTTTTCCCAATGATCGGCGGAGCGCAAGGGTTGGCTACGGAAACCACCGCGAAGCGGTTTTGTGCTCTGGCAGTTTCGCGAAGTCTTCCTCCAACTTGAAAAGCAGGTCGCAAAACTGCACGCCGCGCATGGCCTGGGTGCCGGCGCGTTTTTCTTTGCACATTGTTTTGATGATGTCGAAGAATTTTCGTCGGGTATGGGCCCAGCAGCCGACTACCGTGATCTCTTTCTTGAGGTTGTGGTACCCGGAGTAGCCATCCGCGTGTAAATAGCCCTCGAATGCGTCCAAAAATTCAGCGGGACGAATCGCCTTCCGGTCCGGCTGGTACTCAAATATCACGATATGCCGTTTCGCGTCGCAGCCCGTGCGGTAAACCCACATATAGCTTTTTTGCGTCGCGGTTTTCCCTTCCTCGTGGAGCACCTGCAGCGTGGTTTCGTCACCGTGCAGCACCTGATGCTCCAAAAGCAGCTCTTTGAGACGATCATAAATCGGCATAAGCCAGTCGTTCGTCGCGCGGATGAGCCAGTTCGCCATCGTCTGGCGGCTCAGCGGAACGCCTTTGCGCGCCCAGTCCTGCTCCTGGCGGTATAGCGGGCTTCCCATCACGAATTTCTCGTAGGCGATGTGGGCGATGGCCTCGGGGCTGGCGAAGCTGCCTTTGATCACAGGGTTCGGCATCGGGGCCTTCACTACTGGCACGTGGTCGCTGTGCGTTTCGCAGTGGCGGCAGGCGTAGGTGTGGCTGACAGGCAGGTCATCAGGCAGACGGTCAAGGCCCACCTGCCCAGCCTTACGGCGGCGGTAGCTTTTAATTGTCTCTATTTCAGGCTCCGGCGCGGCGGGATCCGCAAGAGTCTCAGCCTCGTCGAACAGTGAAAGTTGCCCGGCCGGCGTCTGTTCGCTGGAAGGGCAAAACTGCTGATGCTTCGCCAGCTTCAATTGCTCCAGCAAGTATTGAACCTGCTGTCGCAATTCAGCGTTTTCGGCTTTCAATTCGGCGAATTCAGCATCTGTTATTATACGAAAATCATAGCATAAAATCGCTTGGAAGTCAAGTATATCAAGTAAAATCGTGGCTCAGACCACAAACTTTTTCGGGATGCGCTGCTCCCGCATCCGCATCATGAATTTCGGATATTCCAGCATCAGCCGGAAGTCCGTTTCGCTGATTTCACGCATGCTGTCCTCTGTTTTCGGCCATGGAAAGTAGCCAAATCCCAGCTTTTTTGACAGCAGTTCAAAACCGACATCGTTCCACTGCAGCATGCGGATTTCCGTGCGCTTCGAGTTGCAAAACACGAAAACGTCACCCGCCAAGGGGTTCATTCCCAGCTCCGTTTGTATATGGCTGCACAGGAAGTCAATCCAGCTGTTCCAAAAATCCAGGGGTTTGCACACCAGGATGATGCGTTTGGGCCGCTTTGCGCTGGGTATTATCCACAGAGGATCGTCCAACTCAACGGGTTTCAGCTCCATCGGCAGCGGTCCGGGCCGCAATATTTCCACTTGGGCCGGCAATACATCTTCCCAATGCTCAATCGCCAGCTGTGTGCGCGCGGCTGCCATGCACGCCTGCCCACAGTATTTGCGATGTTGCTTTTTGCTTGCCGGGAACACCTTTCCGCAAACCAGGCAAGTAACCACCTCCCGCAATGACTCGAGGTACATAGTAGCTTCTTCAGAAAGATACGGTGCCGCCTCGCTCATTTTTCCGGCACAGCCTGTCACTAATCCCGCCAGAACGGCGGCGGCGAGAAGAATAGCAATTGTCTTTTTCATGATCATACCTCCATTAATAGGCCGGCCTGGGCATACCGGTGTCCTCTTGTTGTGGCACGAGATATTCCGGCGGCACGGCGGGCACATAGAAGACATAGTAATTGCACAAGCCCATAGCATTCAGCTTGGGGTATTGTTGTTCCAGTCACCCATATCTTCCTGCGGGAAGGTGAGAGACAGACGATAGACCGGCATCCAGGCGCTTAGCCAGGGGCGGTCGGCGTAAATGAGCTCGGCTTCCTCGACGGTGGCGCGGGAAAGCTCCTCGGGCGTTGCGCTCACGCTGGCCTCGTAATGGCTATCCAGCAGCGCCTGCTTCGCGCCCGCCAAGTCCATCACGGGGTAGCCGCCCAACTCCGCCGCGCCGCTGTGGCTCCCGTCATAGTGTAGGTAGGCGACGAGGACTTCGTCCGGTTCTTCGGCCATGCTCGCAAATGGGATGTTCACATCCAGCCGCCGCAGGGCATAGTCCTCCGCCTGCTTTGCGAGGGGATCCGCTGAATTGTTGACATAGAAGAACGTCTGAAACATTTCTTCCCCGTAGATATTATAGTCGAAGGCCGTGGAGGCATTATTGAAGCGCAGGCCCGTCACTGCCTCATAGCCCGCCGCATAAGACTGATATATCTGTAGGCAGACGCTCTCATATTTTGCGCGGTCCGTGATTCTGATGGGCGGGAGATCGGGCAGCGGCACTGTAAGGCTGATGCCGCCCCAGGCGTTCACGGTCAGGCTTTCATCGCCGCATCTGAACTCCCAGGATTCCTGCGTGAAGAATTGTTCGCGGAGAACTTTTTCAATTTCTTCTTCTGAATCTCCCGTGGCCCGCAGCTTTTCTCCCACCTGCTCTCTGATCCGCTCCTGTTCCCCCGGCGCCATCCAGTAGGGCGGCGCATAGACATAGGTTTTGCCCATGGCCTGCCCGAATTTCTCCGCGATCTCCCTGGCCGCGGCCTCGTCCATCAGCTTCTGTTCGCCGAATATGGGGTTGCGGTAGACCGGCATGGTCCCGAACCCGCCCTCGCGCCCATAGGCGGGGGAATCCCGGTGCAGCTCTGCGGCGGATTTATTCATGTGGGCTTCGAAGTGAATAAATATTTATCGTTCGACGAGCGCGTGGGGAGTAGCAACAACGGGTTCTGGTGGCTCCGGTCGCCCGGCGACTCTCAGGATAGGGCCGCGGATGTCGCCAATCATGGCAAAAACATGTATTCCAGGGGCTCCTATGTCAATGATGAGACTGGCTACGTTCGGCCCGCTTTGTGGCTCAATCTGGAATCGGCAATCGCGCTGCGGCAGGAGGAAATAGAGCGCCAGGCCGAGAAGGAGCGCAAGCAAATTGCCGATTGGAAAGCCGCCAAACGCTGCCAGCACTGCGGCGGGGACCTTAAGGGCGCGTTCACAACCGCACGCAACTGATCTCCATTTTTGCCGATGAAGATTATAGGCAAGCAATTGCTAATGCGGACAGTTCGGCGCGGACAATTTACGAAACTGAAGCGCAGGCCATTGACGCGATTCAAAAGGGCATCCTAGAAATTTCTTCAAAAGAAGCGCCCTTTGATGTTTTTATCTGCTATAAAGAAACGGATGCAGGCGGCCGCCGTACTCCTGATAGTGTGCTGGCTCAGGACTTGTATCAGCAGTTGACAGATGAGGGATTCAAGGTGTTTTTCTCGCGAATTACGTTAGAGGATAAACTCGGTTCCGCCTATGAACCCTACATATTTGCTGCGTTGCAATCAGCCAACGTCATGGTAGTGGTTGGCACGCGACCCGATCACTTTAATGCTGTTTGGGTGAAGAACGAGTGGTCGCGCTACCTAGGCTTGATTAAGGCGGGCGCGAAGAAAACGCTTATACCCGCATACCGCGACATGGACCCCTATGACCTGCCGGAAGCGTTTTCCCACTTGCAAGCGCAGGACATGGGAAAGCTGGGCTTTATGCAGGACTTGGTACGGGGAATCAAGAAAATCGTTGCTGCATCAAAACCCAAGCAAACCGCCGCCGCACCTGAAGCTAGCGGTTCCGGCGTTCAAAGCACTATTGTGCCATTGTTGAGACGGGCCTTTCTTTTGCTGGAAGATAAGGACTGGCAGAGCGCCATACAAATACTTGAGCAGGTTCTTAATCTGGATCCGGAAAACGCTAGGGCCTATATTGGCAAGCTTTGGGCAGAATGGGAATTGGGTGGGGAGGAATACCTTGGCACTGTCTTTTTCACCGATAATGAAGGCCGAAATCCCCTCGAAGGCAATCCCTTATACCAACGTGCTGTTCAGTTTGCGGACGACAAATATAGGGCAACGCTACAGTCATATAATACGCAGCAAAGAGAACGCATTAAGGTATATCAGCAAAAGCAAGCACAACTTAAGAAACAACGAGAGGAACAGCACAGACGGGAACAGCAGGCTTTGCGAGAGAAACAGGAGAAAGAACGCAAGTCAAACGAACTTGCTGAGCAGGAAAGGCAACGGAAGCTAAAGAAAAAGAGGATAATTGGGGTGACGGCTTTTCTAGTTGTCTTTTCACTAATTTTCGCATTTTCTGTTTCTGCCTATAGAAAAGCAACTCGACTGAAGAGAGTTTACAATCAGGCTGTCGCTGCAATTGCTGATTTGGATTATATAACGACATACTCCAATGGTCGTGTAATGTTTGGCGAAGAAAACGGAACAAACAAATGGATACCGCTCGAAGTGTATGATGACAGAATGCTTCTTATCCTTGATTACTATATTGGAACCAAGATATCATATCACGAAGTGGATGAACCTGTTACTTGGGAAACTTGCTCGCTAAGAAAATATTTGAATGAGGAATATTACAATACGTTTGGGCCCGAGCTACGCAAATATATTTTGGAAACCGAAGTTATCAACAACGACAATCCAGCATATGGAACAAGTGGAGGAAATACCACAAGAGATAAAATCTTTCTGCTTTCCTCGGAAGAAGCGTTGCGACTATTCCCTTCCAACTCCAAGCGAAAATTTGATGTACTGTTTAACAAAACACAATGGTAGCTTCGTTCACTAGGTGAATCTAGCAACGAGGCAATGTATGTAAGCAATGGTGGCAAACTGAACAGCGCTAATGTTGTTGTTTCTACTAGTACCCTGTAAAACCAAATCATTGTACAAGTGGATAAAGCCTTTTGAGCTTGATACGAGCATCTTCGGCAGTAAACTGCCAATCGACACCCCTTTGATTTTTGTTTCGTTCGCAATGCCAGGCA
>WQTL01000303.1 GCA_009786275.1 Bacillota bacterium
GGCAGCGCGCCCTGCACGCTGGTCGGCCCCAAGGGCGAGGTCGAATTGGCCGAGGGCGTGATCGTCGCCAAGCGGCACATCCACGCCACCCCTGCGGACGCCGAGGCCTACGGCCTGGAGGACCGGCAGACCGTGCAGGTGCGCTGCAACAGCGCGGGGCGCTCGCTGGTATTCGGCGACGTGGTGGTGCGCGTGCGCCCGGACTTCGCCCTGGCCATGCACATCGATACGGACGAATCCAACGCGGGCATGGTCCGGCGGGGGACGATAGGGGAGATCCTGAGTTAGATGCATCTGTTTTTCACCAACGCCCTCATCGCCCTGAAGCAGGTGGCGATCCTCTATATCATCGCGGGGCTGGGCTTCGCCGCCGAGCGCCTGCGCTGGTTCCCGGAGGCCACGGCGCGCCTGTGCACCAAGCTGCTGCTCTACACCGTGGTGCCCTGCGTGGTGCTGACCTCCTTCCTGAGCATGGAATACTCGCCCGAGGCGGTGCGGGGGCTATTGATTTCCCTGCTGTGCGGCGCGCTGCTGCACGCGGCCGGCATGCTTATGAGCGAGCCGTTTTTTCGGGGCCGCAAGCAACCGGAGGCGGAAAGCGTGCTGCACTTCGCCGCCGTCTACGGCAACTGCGGCTACATGGGGCTGCCCCTGGCCCAGGCCATGGTGGGCCAGCAGGGCGTGTTCTATGTCTCCGTGGTGATTTTGACCTTCCAGATGCTCTCCTTCACCCACGGCGCCTATGTGATGTCCGGCGGCGTGCCATTCAGGAAGCAGGGGACAGGGGGCAGGGGGGAGGGGGTGCGCTTCGAATGGAAGCGCCTCATCCTCAACGCGGGGGTGCTGTCCGTGGCGGTGGGCCTGCCGATTTTCCTGCTGCGCATCCCCGTGCCCGCGCTGGTGAAAACGCCCCTTTCCATGGTGGCGGCGATGAATTCGCCCCTGGCGATGCTGATGTTCGGGGCCTACTTATCGCGTACGAAAATGCAGGGCCTGCTGCGCAGCAAGAAGATTTTCGCCGCGATAGGCATCAAGCTGTTCGCGGTGCCCGCGGTGACGATGGCCGCCCTGCTGTTTATGCGCGCGGAACCGGCCCTGATTACCGCCATATTGATCCCCGCCGCCGCGCCCCCGGCCAACAACACGGTGGTGTTCGCGGCGCAGTACGGGCGGGACACGGGCTACGCCGCCCAGGCGGTGAGCCTGCTCAGCCTGCTTTCCATCGTCACCATGCCGCTGATGATCGCCCTGGGGCTTTCATTGAATATTTTATAAAGGAGAAATACCCCATGCCAAGCTACGAATGCCCCTGCGGCTACGTCTATGACCCCGCCGCCGGCGACCCCGAAAACGGCGTTGCGCCCGGCACGCCCTTTGAAAACCTGCCGGAGGACTGGACCTGCCCCGTGTGCGGGCTGGACAAGGGCTTCTTCAGCCAGGCGTAATTTTCAGTTGTATCATTGAAAAGGAGGCCGTTATGCCCTATCAACCCACCTGGGGGTCCATCAATTCCCGTCCGGTGCCCGTCTGGTTCGGGGACGCGAAATTCGGCATTTTCATCCACTGGGGGCTGTATTCCGTGCCGGCCTTCACCCGGCGCGACACCTACGCCGAGTGGTACCAGAAGCAACTGGAAGAAAAAAAGCCCGAGGTCCTGGCCTTTCACAACCGGGTGTACGGGGAGAATTTCCGGTACGCCGATTTTGTGCGGGACTTCAAAGCCGAGCTGTTCGACGCGCAGGAATGGGTGCGCCTGTTCGAGCGCGCGGGGGCGAAGTACATGAACATCACCTCCAAGCACCACGACGGCTTCTGCCTGTTCCCTTCCCCCTACGCCAAGTACTGGAACAGCGTGGACCTGGGCCCCCACCGGGATATCTGCGGCGAGCTGCGGGACGCCTGCGAGGGCGGCGCCGTGAAATTCGGGGTGTACCATTCCCTGTACGAGTGGTACCATCCGCTGTATCTGAAGGACCCGGAGCGCTTCGCCCTAGAGCACCTGCACCCCATGATGAAGGACCTCGTCGAGCGCTACCAGCCCCACACCCTGTTCACCGACGGCGAATGGGACCAGAGCGCCGAGACCTGGCATTCCACGGAGTTTTTGGTGTGGCTGTACGACGAATCCTCTGTGCGCGATTTCATCGTCCCCAATGACCGCTGGGGCAGGGGCACCCGGGAGATGCAGCTGGGCGGCAACCTGACCACGGAGTACTCCTGGCAGGATTTCCTGGCGAAAAACCCGGGCCAGACCAAGCCCTTCGAGGAGTGCCGCGGCATCGGCCATAGCTTCGGTTTTAACCGCGCGGAAAGCTGCGAGGATTATCTCGCGCCGGGTGAATTGATCGAGCTGCTGGTCACGCTTGTTTCGGCGGGCGGCAACCTGCTGCTGAATGTCGGCCCCGCGGCGGACGGCACCATCCCCGCCATCATGCAGGAGCGCCTGCTGCAAATGGGCGATTGGCTGCGTGTCAACGGCGAGGGCATTTACGGCTCGCGCAAATACGAGACAAGTACGCAGGAGGGCGTGTGGTACACGCAAAAGGGCGGGCATATCTATGTATTCCTGAAGAACTTCCCCTTTGGCACGGTGACGCTGGAGGACTTGCCCTACGACCCGGCGTTCGCGCCAACCCTGCTCGGCTGGCGGGGCGAGGGGAACCCCATCGCGCTCGTCGACGCCGACGGCAAAACCGCGCTGCGGTTTGAGGCCTTCCCGCCGGAGGCGATAGACGGGCAATGGGTGTATACGGTGCGGCTGTAGGGCATATAGTAGAGAAAAAAGGGGGAACACCATGCCATACGAACAGATCGGCATCCGCGAAATTGACAATCCCGTGAAGCTCATCGCCGACGGCTGGGCGCTGCTGAGCGCCGGCGCGCCCGGGGACTGGAACACCATGACCGTCAGCTGGGGCGGGGTGGGGGAGCTCTGGGGCTTCGACGCCGCGTTCATCTTCGTGCGCCCGCAGCGGTATACGCTGAAGTACCTGGACGCCAACGAGTGCTTCACGCTGAGCTTCGGCCTGCCGCGCGAGACTATGGCCCTGTGCGGCAAAATCAGCGGGCGCGACTGCGATAAGATCGCCCGGGCGGGTCTGACGGCCCACCAGGAGGTCACGCCCTCTGGCGAGTGCGAGGCCGTCTGGCCCGAGGGGGCGAAGCTGGCGGTCGTGTGCCGCAAGGCCGCCAAGCAGGCCATCGACCCCGCGGGGTTCATCGACCCGCGCATCGAGGGGAATTACAAGGGGGATTATCACCAGATGTTTGTGGGGGAGATTGTGGGGGTATATCGGGCGGCGGCGGGGTGAGATACGTCGCTCCGCGATGCCTTCATCAGTCGCCCGAGGCGACAGCTTCCTCCACGGGAGGAAGCCTGGGGGATTAGGCAAAAGCGACATCGCAAATTGCAGCTCTGTGGTCGAACATCCTGCTTAGGGTTGAAACCCCAAGGCTCCTTCCCGTGGAAGGAGCTCCGCCCGCAGGCGGGTGAGGAAGGCATCGCGGAGCGACGTTCCTCTGATTCGCATAAATAGCCCTTATAGCAACCGCCCCGCATACCAATTGACGAAGTAATTGCACGCGGGCAGCTGCGGTTCGACCGTTTTGTTGAAGTAGCGGCAGTGCTTGTCCCGGCTGGTTAAATCCGCTGAGGGCAGAGCCCAAACGCAGAGCTCGCAAATCTTGTCCATGTATGGCCAGGTCAGGCGGACTTCTTCCCAATCGATTTCATTATCCATGTGGACCCCTCCTTTTCTACCATTATAATCTCCAAATGGTGTTTGTCAACAGTTATCCTGCGTTTCTTTTCAATATCGCTTCACCTCCTGTACAATATAGTACAAGAGGTGATTATTATGCAATTTGGAGATATCTTGCGCTGGCTCATTGACGAAAACGATTTAAAGCAAAAGCAGCTTGCAGAGGAACTGCATATTGCCCCTTCCACCTTGGGCAGCTACGTTCTAAATACGCATGAACCGGACTTCGCCCTGCTCAAGCGCATCGCCGCCTATTTCCATGTGAGCACGGACTACCTGCTGGACTACCACCCCAGGCAGGGCGAAACCGATATGGAGGAGGACCTGCTGCAGGTTTTCCGCCAGCAGCCGCCCGCGCAGCAGCGCATATACCTGGAGCAGGGCCGAACCATCGCCAAAGTATGCGCGGGGGATAAGAGTTCCGTGTAAAATTAAAAAAACACTGGAAATCCCGCTTCGCTTATGTTATACTATACCATGGTGCTGTTTGCATCATGGTATTTGTAATTGCAAAGGAGCCTCGCGTAAATATGTACGCCTATCTGGACAACGCCGCCACAACGATGCTCAGCCCCGCCGCCAAAGCGGCCATGCTGCCGCTGTTTGACGAGATATACGGCAACCCCTCGAGCCTGCACCGCTACGCCCAGGAGGCCGCCGCCGCGCTGCAAAGCGCCAGGGAACGTGTATCCGCGTGCCTGAACGCCGACCCGCGGGAGGTCACCTTCACCTCCGGCGGCAGCGAGGCCGACAACCAGGCCATCTTCAGCGCCGCCATGCAGGGGGCCAAAACGGGCAAAAAGCATATCATATCCACGCGGATCGAGCACCACGCCGTGCTGCACTACTTGAATGCCCTGGAAAGCGAGGGCTTTACCGTCACTCTGCTGCCGGTGGAGCCGGAGACCGGCCTGGTCCGCCCGGGCGATCTGGAGGCCGCCCTCACGGACGGCACGTGCCTGGTGAGCGTCATGACGGCGAACAACGAAATCGGCACCATCCAGCCGATACAGGAGCTAGCCGCACTTTGCCGGGCGCGTAAAATACCGTTCCATACCGACGCTGTGCAGGCCGTGGGGCATGTCCCCGTGGATGTGCGCGCGCTGGGGGTGGACATGCTCAGCCTCGCGGCGCACAAATTCCACGGGCCGAAGGGCGTTGGCGCGCTGTATTGCCGCCGGGGGAGCGTGCCGCTGCGGCCAATTCTGCTGGGCGGGGCGCAGGAGCGGGGCCGCCGGGCCGGCACGGAGAACCTGCCCGCCATCGCGGGCATGGCGGCCGCCCTGGAGGAGGCCGTATCGGACCTGCCC
>WQTL01000304.1 GCA_009786275.1 Bacillota bacterium
GGGCCGACCAGCGTGCAGGGCGCGCTGCCCGCCGTATCGCCGCTTTCGCGCACGGGGGCGTAGACCCCCAGCTTGATCGCGTCGGAGATAGCGAACTCCAGCTGGCTTTCCGCCCGCACGGGCCCGAGGATGGATACCTTCGGGAAGGTGGATTTTGGGCCCACCACGGCCACCCGCTCCGCGCAGGCGTACTGCCCCGGCTGCGACAGCGGCTTCACCGGCGTCAGCTCGTAGCCCTCGCCGAAGAGGATGTCCAGGTGCTCGCGGCTCAAGTGCGCGTGGCGGGCGGAGGTTTCGATGAGAACGGGTTTTCCCATGGAGGCTTTCTTCCTCTCCTTCAACATTCCGGGCCTGATACCCCACAAATTCGTATTATACACCAATGTACAGGCCGTGTCAAATCAAATGTCGTATGTCGTCTCGCAGATCTCCGTTATTTTGTCCCGCAGCGCCAGGAAATCCTCCAGGGCCTCGGGCTTGAGATTCGGGTTGCGCAGCAGCATGGCCGGATGGTAGGTCGCCATGCGGAGGATGCCGTTGTGCTCGAAGAATTTCCCGTGCTCCCTGGTGACTTTGAAGTCCTTGGAAATGATCCGCTGGGCGGAGATGCGCCCCAAGCACACGATGATCTTCGGCTGCATCAGCTGCACCTGCCGGGTGAGCCAGCGCAGGCAGACGTCCTGCTCCTCCGGTTTGGGGTCCCGGTTGCCGGGCGGGCGGCATTTGACCATGTTGGCAATGTAGATGTTCCTGTGCCTGTCCAGGTCCACCGCCGCCAGGTACTTGTCCAGCAGCTGCCCCGAGCGCCCCACGAAGGGCTCGCCCTTCAGGTCCTCCTGCTCGCCCGGGCCCTCGCCGATGAACAGCACCTCGGAGCGCGGGTTGCCCACGCCGAAAACCAGGTTCGTGCGGGTGGCGCCCAGCTCGCACTGCATGCACTGCCGGCATTCTTGTTCGAGTTCTGCCCAGGTCATAGGTTTTCCCCTTTCTTCCCCCTACATCATCCCGTCAAGGGGTTCCTCATAGGCCGGCAAAAACTCCTCCATGAAGCACTCCAGCGCCGGCATTGCCATGTCCCGCAGAATCGCCCGCAGGCTCTCCTCCGCCCGGATAAACTCGCGGTTGCCCGCCTTGCGCTCCTCCATGCATTTGATCAGCGCGCTGAGCTTGTCCGCCGCTTTGACAAACCGCCACAGCTCCGCCTCGCTTTCGTCCGGGATCAAAAGCGAAGCGTACTGCGCTTGTAAATCCGCGGGCAGCAGGCCCAACAAAGAAGTACAGGCGCTGGCCTCCACCTGCTTGTAGGCCTCGCGCAAATGCTGGCTGTGGTATTTCACGGGGGTGGGCAGGTCGCCGGTGAGGACCTCTGGCACGTCGTGCAGCAGCGCCAGGGTGGCCGCCCGCTCAGCGGAAAGCCCGCCGCCGAAGCGCGTGTTATGCAGCGTCACCAGGGCGTGGGCCAGGATGGCGGTCTCCAGTGTATGCTCGCTGAGGCTCTCGCTGCTGGCGTTGCGCATCAGCGCCCAACGGGAGATGTATTTCATTCTGGAGAGCAACGCGAAAAAGCTATGATTCGACATTGAAATCGAACACCCCCTCCAGGCCCAGCAGGCTCTCCTTGATCAGCGCCAGGTCGCCCTCGCTTCTGATGTAAGCCCGCGCCCGCAGCACCTTGTTGACGTCCTTGCTCATGGTGAGGAAGGGGCCGCTGTCGTCCGGGAAGAGGATTTCAAGCGAGCGCAGGTCCGCGCCGCAGGTGTGGAAAATCTCCGCCACCCGTTCGCTGACATGGTAGGCGTCGTTGACGCCGATATCGATCGTCCGTATGGAGGAGTACTTATTGCGCACTTTTTTCACATAGTTCAGGACGAAGTAGAGCACCACCGTGGCAATCAGCGCGCCGGCCCAGAAGCCGATACCCGCCGCCAGGCCGATGCACGACACCGCCCACAGGCTCGCCGCCGTGGTCAGGCCCTCCACCGTGAAGCCCTTACGCAGGATGGTGCCCGCGCCCAGGAACCCGATGCCGCTGACCACCTGGGCGCCCATGCGCGTCACGTCCGTGCCGCCCATGCGCAGCACCACGTATTCCGAGGTGCACATCACCAGCGCCGCGCCCACCGCCACCAAAACATGCGTACGCAACCCAGCGGGGCGGTGCGAGTGCTGCCGCTCGTAGCCGATGAAGCCGCCCAGAACGGCCGCCAGGCCCATGCGCCCCAGGGCGTAGACCGCCAGGCGCACCTGGTCGTCCGCCCAGCAGGCAAGGAGGAATTTCTTGATCGCTTCCACAAAGCAAAACCCTTTCAATCACTTTATATCATATAATACCACAAAGGCGCAGGCTTTGCAACGCTTTTCCCTTGCGTTCCGGCAAAAAATATGCTATGATAAACCTATGATTGGGGGTATATCGATGTCCGACGTCTTTTCCGTCCTGGCGTTCCTGGCGGCCCTCGCGGCGGCAGGCTGTTCCGTGATGATTTTCCTGCGGCTGCGCAAAAAGGAGGAGCCCCCCCGGGAGGACAGCTCCGCCCTGGTGATGAAGTACATCGGCGACGAGTTCGCCCGCTCGCGCCTGGAGCAGGAACGGCAGCTCGAGCGCATCCGCGCCTCGGTGGACGAAAAGCTGGCGCAGACCCTGGAGCGCCGCCTGGCGGAGTCCTTCAAGTCCGTCAGCGAGCACCTGAACACCGTGCAGCAGGGCCTGGGGGAGATGAAGTCCCTGGCCGCGGACGTGGGCGGCCTCAAGCGCGCGCTGACCAACGTGAAGATACGCGGCACCTTCGGCGAGGTGCAGCTCGAGCGCATCCTCGGGCAGATGCTCCACCCGGGGCAGTACGAGCGCAACGCGCAAATCAAAGCCGGCTCCCAGGAGCGCGTGGAGTTCGCCCTGCGCCTGCCCGGGCAGGAGGAGGGCGAAAGCGTCTGGCTGCCCATCGATTCCAAGTTCCCCACGGAGGACTACGAGCGCCTGCTGGCAGCCTTCGAGGCCGGGGAGAAGGAGGCCGTGGAGGCCGCCCGGCGGGCCCTGGCCCTGCACCTGCGCGTGTTCGCCAGGGACATCCGCCAGAAGTACGTCGAGCCGCCGCGCACCACGGATTTCGCGATTTTGTTTTTGCCCACGGAGGGCCTCTACGCGGAAGTCGCGCAGAACACCGAGCTTTTCGAGGCGCTGCAGCGGGATTTCAAAGTCACCGTCACCGGGCCGACCACGCTTTCGGCCTTCCTCAACGCCCTCCAGATGGGCTTCAAAACCCTGGCCATCGAGCGGCGCTCCGTGGAGGTCTGGCGGGTGCTGGGCGCGGTGAAGACCGAGTTCGAGACCTTCGCCCGCGCCCTGGAAAGCGCCCAGCAAAAATTGCGCGCGGCCGACAGCGAGCTGGACAAGCTCGTGGGCACGCGCACAAATATGATGAACCGCAAGCTGCGCGAGGTGGAGCGCCTGCCGGAGGAGGAGGCTTCGTTAATGCTGAATTCTTAATGCTTAATGCTTAATTGTCTTATCGCGCAATCGCTTTGCATCAAATAATTAAGCATTCAACATTAAGCATTAAGCATTAAGCATTAAACGCGTCTATCACCGCCCGGTACACCCGCCCCGGGTTCTCCAAAAATTTCGCCCGCATCGTCTCCGCCGTCTCTTTGTCCGGCGCGTACACCGTCACGCTCAGGAGCATGTCGCTGCCCTTGCCCTGCCGGAAGGTCATATAGCAGCCCTCGCCGCCGCCCGCGGGATACACGGTGATGCCGTTTTCCCGCTCGCGGCGATTTTTTGCTTGGAGCTGCTCGGCGGCATGGAGCGCGCGGTCTTTCACGCGGCGGGGGAGCTCCTTGGCCAATTCCTCGGCGGCGTGGGCGTATTTTCCGTCCAGGCGCAGCGCCGTCTCGCCCGCCTGCGTGGACATCGTCAGCTGCCCGGCCTCCAGGAGCTCGTGCAGGGCGGCGGTGTATTCGAAATAGTTCGCCAGGCCCTCCCGGGCGAAGAGCTGCTCCGCCAGCCCCGCGGTGAGGGGCTGCGCCAAGTGGTCCGCCAGGTAACACAGCAGCAGCCGGATCTCCTCCCGGCTGTGCAGGCCGCCGGGCAGCACCCCGGCGGAAAGATAGCCGTCACCAGCCTGCATGGTCCACCTCCGGCTCCCGCAGCGCCCATTGGGCGGCGTATTTTTCATAGCGGGCGTCCTCGTAGCCCTTGGCCATGTCCTCGAAGCGGTACAGCCCCGCGTTCCCGGCGGCTGTCAGCTGCATGAGGTGGTAGGCCAGGTGGCACATGGCGCGCACGCGCTCCTCCGCCCTCGAATTGCCGGAAAGCAGCGCCGAGGGCACGCCCGTGTGCCCCGCCCCGCTCACGGCGGCGTATACCGAGGGGGCGCGCAGGTCGAAGCGCTCGAGGGCCAGGCTGTCGGTCTCCACGTCCAGCAGGGCCTGCAGGGCGCGGCGCTTGTCCTCGCGGGTTTTGATCCCCCACGCGTCCGGCTGCAGCTGTTCGTAAGCGCCGTTCATCCGCCGCGCCATGAGCTCGTCGTCGCGCAGCGACGCCTCCTCGAACTCGTTCATTTTGTTCGGGGCGGGCCGGCGCAGCTCCATCCCCAGGCCCAGCGCCGCCGGCGCCAGCAGGGAAACGGACGCCAGCAGCGTCACAAACAGCAGGAGCCTGCGCCCATACGCCGCGGAGGCCGCCTTTTCTTCCTCGCTGCGCTCCCGGCGCGCCTGCCGCCGGCCCCGCACCTCCAGCACCGGCTTTTGCCTGACAAGCTTTTCGTGCCTGTCCTCCCCGGGGCCCTTGCCGCGCACGGCCGCGATATAGTAGAACGAGCCGACCAGCACGCACAGGCCCACCGGCAACAGGGCGCCCGCGGGGTTCCATTGGGCGTAACGCCACGCGAGCCAGGCCTGCGCGGGCAGCACCGGGGCGAGCATGCGGAACAGCCAGGCCCCGGGCCCCAGGGGCCGCAGCGAAATGGCCCACGCCGCCAGCGGCGCCGCCGTGATAAGTACCAGCAGGTAAAACCCCGGCGGGTTGTCGACGAAGGGAGCCAGCAGCAGCAGCGCCGCAAAGGGCACGATCTCCGCCGCGAGACGCCACCGGCCGGAACGGGGC
>WQTL01000305.1 GCA_009786275.1 Bacillota bacterium
CCCGCCGGTAGTCCCCGATGATCCGCCCGCGGCCGTAGCTGTCCGGCAGGCCGGTGATGACCCCGCTGCGGCGGGCCTGCTTCATCTCGGGAGTGTAGGCGTCGAACACGCCGTCGTTGTGTGTTTTCCTATATTTGAAAATCTCCGCCACCTGGGGGGGCAGCGCGCGCCCGTAGGCCGCCAGGGAGATCTTCACCATGCGCACGCCGCCGAAGGGCAAAATAGCGCGCTTGAGCGGCGCGTCCGTCTGCATGCCGACGACGTCCTCGAGGTCCCTGTCTATGTAGCCCGGGGCGTAGGCATCGATGGCGGAGACCGTCTCCGCGTCAATGTCGAGCACGCCCCCCGCCAGGCGTTCGGCGGCGAGCAGGTTCTTGAGCTTCCCCCACAGGGCCAGGGTGCGCTCCGTGGGCGGCGCGAGGAAGGCCTCGTCGCCGTCGTAGGGCACGTAGTTGCGCACGATGAAGTCGCGCACGTCCGCGTGATCGCGCCAGGCGCCCGCGTGGAATGTATGCCAGTTGGGGTGGGTCATTTTAGTTCCTTTCGTGCGGTAGGGGACGGCGTCCTCGACGTCCCAAGAAAAAGTATTTCATTTGATAGTCCAGGGACGTCCAGGAGGCCGTCCCCTACAATCACACAACCCCTTCGCACCATTTCCTATAAAACCCCCTGTCCTTCTCCGGGCAGTCGCCCAGCGCCGCGCCCGCGACAATTGGCGCCCATTTCATCACATACTGCCGGGCGGTGTCGCTCCTTTCGCAGTAGAGCTTTAAATAGGAGGAGGCCAGGTCGGGATAGCCGTACTTCTCCAGTGTGATATAGGTGTTGGCGGCGTCCGCGGCGCCATTGCCCTGGGTGAGCTGGTTCCAGTCCAGGACGAACGCGCGGCCCTCCCGCAGGATGATGTTCGAGGGGATGAAGTCCCCGTGGCAGGATTTCTTGTGGTGGTGCATGGCCTCCAGGCGGGTTTGCAGCTCGTAGCGGGTGGTGGCGTCCAGGCCGCTGGCGGCGATCTTGCGCTCCAGCTTGTCCTGCAGCCGCTGCGTTTTTGGGATGTACCGCTCATGTATCTCCATCTGGAGCCCGACGAACAGCTCCATCCACTTGGGTTCCTCCGGCTCGGCCTCCATGCGCTGCAGCAGGGTTTCCCCCTCGATGAAATCCGCGAGGATGGCCCATTTGCCGTCCAATTTCGTGACTTCGTGCAGGCGCGGCACGGGCAGGCCCGCCTCAAAGGCGCGCGCGTGGTTCGTCGCCTCGCTGAGCACGCTGGAGGCCGGTACGCCCTCGCCGAAGAGCTTGACCAGCTGCGGCCCCTGCGGGCCCTCCCTGCGGAAAATCTGTTTGTTGGGCCGCTGTACGATCAGTTCCATGGCGGTGCTCCTCCTTCCATACTGGCTGCATCATTATACACCCATATATGCGCGATGTCAAGCAAAAAGATATAACTAAACACTATATTTTGTGGTTTGCCGGGAATTCCCGCTAGGGATAGTACGTACGCGGGAAATTTCATTCCAGCTCAGCCGCCAAGGCCTCGGCAAACCGCAAAAGTTCTAAAGTTTTACGGGCGGACTATTTTGTGGGTTTGCTTGACATTTTGCGCCCGGCAGGGATATACTGGTATCGCAATCTAAAAATCCAAAAGGGGGAATCCATCCCCTGCGGGAAACTATGAAAAAAGGAGAAAAGAAAATGAAAAAAGCAACATACAAACGCGGCAGCAAGCGTATGCTGGCTCTCTTCAGCGCGTTGACCCTGGCGGTATCGCTGGTGCTCGTGGGCACATTCGCCTGGCTGAGCTATTCCGGCAACATGGGCGGAAGAGGCGCCAGTTCGGACCGGGACAGAAAGGACAAGATGACGCCCGTGCCGGGCGAGTTCCTCGGCGTGGACGACAGCCCGCCCGCAGCGTCCAAAGAGCCAATCGCCGACCCCTTCACCTCGCAATACAGCAGCACGGAAACCGCGTTGAAAAACGCAAACAGCTACCCGATTATCGTCAGGGCTTCCATCGTGGAAATTCAGGACAAGAAAAACAAAATCCTGGTTGACTATGCATTGCGCAATACGGTTCCCAGCGAATATGTAGCAGTCAAGATGGATACGGATTATTCTCTGGGCGATTGGACATGGGTACGGCAGGAGGCGCTGTTCGTCAACGGCGAAGCCTGCGACAGTGTTTCAAAGCTCCATGCGTTCTACCGTACAAACGAAAGCGGCGAATATGAATTCTTTGTGGCCTCCTGTTTTTATGATCCTTCGCTAAACTGGAATTGGGAATCGTTCAAATCGGATTGGCAGAAGGTGGAATGTGACGCCGTGCAGTATACACTCACCGCGCAGGGCGCGCTGGGCAAGGTCTGCCTGCTCAATCCCAAATGCGTGTTTACGGAGTGGAGCGACCAGAACCATGAAAAGCTGCCCTGGGGGGCATCGGTGAACCTGGTGAAATACGAAAAAGACCTCATTCTGCCCGCCAAGCATCCCACGCTGGAAGGCCTTGTGGAGGATTGGAACGCGGGCGCGCTGCGGGGCGCTGCGCAGCTGGATTCGCGCATACCGATCGTATACAGCCACGTCAGCAAAACGCCGGTGAAAGACAACTGGTTTTACAACGAACAGGACGGCTATTTCTACTATGTCGGCCTGATTGCGCCGGGCGGAATCGCGCCGCGCTTTTTCACGCTGGATACCGTCCAGACCTTCAAGGTTTTGGACGGCCCCGGCTATGTGAGCTCTTTCTCCCTGAATTCGGTGGGCGAAGTGATTGAGGCGGAGAAGGAAGCCGCCGCTGCCCTGTGGGGCCTGACCTTCGAGCCGGGTTCCCTGGGCGCGGCGATATTTGGCGAATAGGCGGCAATGGATTGATATGAGCGGCCGGCCGGCGGGGAAACCTGCCGGCCGGCGGCATTTTTGCCGGGCTGCCCGGAATTCACAGCTTGTTCATTTTACTTTCGGGGAATACTATGCTACAATAGGGTATCCGGCGTTATAAGGAGATAAATGATGAAAGTATTTATGATCGGCGGGACAGGCCTGCTGGGCAGCGCGGCGGCGGCGCTGTTCCTGGAGCGCGGGCACAGCGTGAAGTCCGTCGCCCTGCCGCCCCTGCCCCATGGCGCGCCCATCCCGGCGGCGATGGAGCTGCGCTTCGGCGACTTCCTGCACATGGGCGACGACGCGCTGCTGGCCCTGATGGCGGGCTGCGACTGCTTCGTGTTCGCCGCGGGGGTGGACGACAGGGTGGATTTCCGCCCGCCGATCTTCGAGGAATACCTGCGCTTTAACGTCGCGCCGCTGCGCCGGCTGATCCCCCTGGCCAAGCGGGCGGGCATCACGCGCACGGTGGTGCTGGGCAGCTACTTCACCCATTTCGCCCGGGAGTTCCCCGAAATGCGCCTGGCCGAGAAGCACCCCTACATCCGCAGCCGCGTGGCGCAGGAGGAGCTCGCGCTTTCCCTGGCGGACGAGCGCATGTCCGTGGCCGTGCTGGAGCTGCCCTACATCTTCGGCACGCAGCCCGGCCGCCGCCCCGTATGGACGATTTTCACCGACCGCCTTTCCGCCATGCCCTTCGGGATGACCATGTACCCCAAGGGCGGCACGGCCATGCTCACCGTGCGGCAGGTGGCGCAGACCGTCGTCGGCGCGGCGGAAAAGAGCACCGGCGCGCGCGCCTATCCCATCGGCTGCTACAACATGAACTGGGACGATTTCCTGGCCGTGGTGCACGCTGCCATGGGCCAGCCGCACCGCAAGATCGTGCACATCGCCAACTGGATGTTCCGGGCCTACGGCATGGCGGCGATCCGCAAATCCAGGGCAGAAGGCACGGAAATGGGCATCAACCCCGTGGGCCTGGCGGACCTCATGTGCATGAACACCTTCATCGACACCCGCTGGGCCAGGGAGCTGGGCGCGACGGTGGACAACATCAAGGCCGCCATCACGGACAGCATACGGCTTTCGCTGGCGGCGGGCAAGCTGGAGCTGCTGGAGATGCGCAGCGGCGGGTGATTTTTTTCTTGACAAGCCGGGAAGATTGTGCTATCCTGAAAGCCTAGAAAAAGGAAAAGGAGTCGATGGTTATGAAAAAAGCAAAACGGGTCTTGGCGGTACTGATGGCAGCGGCGCTGCTCTGCGGCTTTGCGGCGTTCGGCGCATCCGCGGCGGACAAGAAGGAGCCCGCGCCCCTCACGCAGGCGCAGGCGGAACAACTGATGGGCTATCTGGAGGTCGTGCTTCCCCTGGCCGTTCTGGAGCAACTGCTGCAGCGGGTCCCCGGCTGGATGAACTGGGCGGTGTTCTCCAAGGGTTCGTCCTACGCCGCCATGGAGGCCGAGCTCAAGGCGGAGCTGAAAAAAGCGGGCCTTAGCTACGACGAGGTCGTCGGGTGGGTGCTCAAGGGCGAATCCGCGGCCCACGGAAAAGAAGCCCTCGCCTACAACAAGGTGATGGCCGAAAAAGCGCCCGATATCGTCAAGAAGCACTGCGCGTTTTACATCGACTGGCTGTTCGACGGCATGATCTGGGCCAACAGCTTCGCGTAACCGCAATCGAAACAACCGCCGGGACGGATACCCTCCGCCCCGGCGCATTTTCGTATCTGACATCTAACATCTAATATCTATCGTCTGAAGTCTCCGATGCGTATGACCTCCAGATGCATGCCGTTGGAGGGGATGGTCAGCGTGCCGCCCGCGCCGCCGTTGGCCGGGCTGGCGTTGTCCACCACGCCGGTGAGGGCCGTGTTGGCGCACAGGGCCACGATCACCGTGCGCTCGAAGCTGTCGATGGTGTTGGCGGTGACGTCCCTTTCCACCGCGGTGTCGTCCAGCCGCTGCCCGTTGGCCTTGACGTAGAAGGTCAGGTGGGTGTCGGACGAGAACTGGAAGTTGCCGAAGAAGGTGATCTCATACGTGCCCGAGCACAGGATGGAGATGGTGTTGTTGCCGTTGAAGCCCACGTTCTGCAGGGGGAGCGGGGCGTCCATAGCCAGGGGGTCGCCGGCGGCGCCGGCGGCCAGGTCGCGCTGCAGCACACCCGAGCGGTACATCCCGCCGAAGACGGACGCGGCGTCCAGCCAGGGGCAGCGGTTGCAGCCGGGGGCG
>WQTL01000306.1 GCA_009786275.1 Bacillota bacterium
GCCCGCCCAGCGAGACCAACTTCGCGGGCGCGCTGCTCACCGGCGAGCAGGCCGCCTGCCGCGCCGCCTGCGAGGCCTTCGCGGCGGAGGTGTGCCGTGTGGCGGCGGAACCATTCGGATAAATGCGTTGCTTTCGCGGAGACGCACTGCCGTGCGTCTCTACAGACAAACGAAAGGTGTAGAGACGCACGGCAGTGCGTCTCCCAGCAGACAAAATGACTTTCTGGCAAGCCCTCGACCTCCTTGTCGATGAACACGAACTGGTTCTCGACCGCCCGCGCGGCAGCGCCCACCCGCGATACACCGATTTCGTGTATCCCCTGGACTACGGCTATCTGCGCGGCACGGCTTCGAGTGACGGCGGCGGGATCGATGTCTGGCGCGGTTCTTCTGACGCGGGCGTTGTGGCCGTGATGGTCACTGTCGATATGGTGAAGCGCGACTCGGAAATTAAGATTTTGCTGGGCTGCACGGAGGACGAGCTTGAACTTGTAAATCAAGCGCACAACCATTCGGAATTCATGAAGGGCATATTGGTGAGGAGGGATTTTGCGTGATATGGGTTCGCGAGGTGGACAACCGCGATTTTGCGGGCATACAGCGCATCCACCGCAGCTGCGACGACCCCTGGCGCGAGGCCGATGAGTGCGCCGCCTGGCTGAACAAGCGGCTGGAGCGGGGGTTTTACATCCGGGTTGCGGGGATAGGCGAGCAGGTGCTGGGCCACGGCGAATGGATCGTGACGGACAGCCCGCAGGGCAAGTTTTTATACCTGGGCATGTTACAGGTGGACGCGGCGTTTCAGCGGCGCGGCATCGGGCGCGCCATGCTTGCGGACGGGGCCCGTTACGCGCGGGAACAGGGCTGCGGCAGGGTCGTCACAAGCCCGGAGAACGACGACGATGGCGCATCCCTCGCGTTCTATGAGAAGTGCGGTTTTGTCGCAGGGCGCAAAATCTTAAGCGCCGCATTGCCCACAGGCAGCTATGGGTATACGAAAAGCTATTTCCCCCGCGAGGGCGCGCCGTTTCGCGTCGTCCGGGAGCGTGAATACGTCTTTGGCGTGGGACAGGCCTCGGCACGGCACATGTGGGAGGTCTACAATGAAAAGCCCGTAACAGATGACCGAAACGTGAAAACCCTGCTTGCGGACGACGGCGACTGCATACAGCTGGGCTGGTTCCCCGGGCAGGACACGGCGCTGGCCCTGTGCTGGAGCAACACGCCGAACCGCAACACCGTCAGCGATATTTTGGCTTTCGGCCGCAGCCTGGGCCTGCAACAGGTAACATTCCTGTTCTTCGAGGAATATCAGCCGCTGCTGGACGGCTTCAATGCGGAAATCAGCGTGAGCGATTTGGAAATATACAAGCCCATTTGATCAGGAGGCCCCCATGCAACTCGACCATGACCTGCAATCCATCCAATCCGCGCGGGAAATCATCCGCAACGCCCGCGCGGCTGCGGACGCACTTGCCGCGCTGTCCCAGGCGCAGCTGGATGCCATCTGTGCCGAAATCGCCAAGGACGGCGCCGCCCATGCCCGCCGCCTGGCCGAACTCGCCGTGGAGGAAACCGGCTTTGGCCGCGCGGACGATAAAGTGCTGAAGAACCTGCTGGGCAGCAAGCTCACTTGGGAGGCCTGGAAGGACATCCCCGCCGTGGGCGTGCTGCTGGAGGACAAGGCGCGTGGCCTCATGGAGGTGGGCGTGCCGGTGGGCGTCGTCGCGGCGCTGATCCCCTCCACCAACCCCACCAGCACCACGCTCTACAAGGCGATCATCTCCCTCAAGGCGGGCAACGCGGTCGTTTTCAGCCCGCACCCCAACGCGAAAAGATGCATCCTGGAGACAGTCCAAATCATCCAAAACGCCGCCAAGCGCGCCGGCGCGCCGGAAAACGCCGTGCAGAGCCTGACCCTCCTCACGAAAGAGGCCACGGAAACCCTCCTGCGCCACCGCGACGTCGGCGTGATCCTCGCCACGGGGGGCGAGGCCATGGTGCGCGCGGCCTACAGCTCGGGCAACCCGGCCATCGGCGTGGGGCCCGGCAACGGCCCCGCTTTCATCGAGCGCAGCGCGGACATCCCCCAAGCCGTGCGGCATATTATCGAGTCTAAAACTTTCGATAACGGCGTCATCTGCGCCAGCGAGCAAAGCATCGTCACGGAGCAGTGTATCGCGCGGCAGGTGGAGGACGAGCTCAAGCGCCAGAACTGCTATTTCCTGAATGAGAGCGAAAGCGCCTCCCTGGCAAAGCTATTATTGCGATCAAACGGCACGATGAACCCGCAGATCGTGGGCAAAACGGCCCTGGAGATCGCCGCCATGGCCTGTATCACCGTGCCGCAGGGCACGCGGGTGCTGCTCTCAAAGCAGGACAGCGTCAGCCCGCAGAACGCCTACTGCCATGAAAAGCTCTGCCCGGTGCTGGCCTACTACGCGGAGCCGGACTGGGAGGCCGCCTGCCTGCGCTGCCTGGCGCTGCTGGGCGTGGAGGGCGCGGGCCACACCATGGCCATCCACTCGAAGGACGACGCCGTCATCAAAGAGTTCGCCATGAAAAAGCCGGTCTCCCGCCTGCTGGTGAACACCCCTGCGGCCCTGGGCGGCGTGGGGGCCACCACGGGCCTGAGCCCCGCGCTCACCCTGGGCTGCGGCTCGGTGGGGGGCAGCGCCACCTCGGACAACGTCGGCCCGCTGCATTTGAGGGATATCCGAAGGGTCGCCTGGGGCATACAGGAGTTAGGGGACAAGAGGGAGGAGGCAGGACAAGCGCCGCCTGCACAAAACGCAACCATCACCCCCGATGAAATCGCCGAAATCACCCGGCGCGTGATGGAGCGGCTCAAACTGTAGATTCATAGACATCTAATGTCTATTATCTAAAATCTAAAATCTAGCATCGGAGGACACGACAATGGCAATTCTGCAAGCACTCGGCATGGTGGAGACCAAGGGCCTGGTGGGTTCGATTGAGGCGGCGGACGCCATGGTGAAGGCGGCCAACGTGAGCCTGCTGGGCAAGGTGCACGTGGGCGGCGGCCTGGTGACGGTGATGGTGCGCGGCGACGTGGGCGCCGTGAAAGCCGCCACAGACGCCGGCGCGGCCGCGGCCTCGCGCGTGGGCGAGCTGGTGAGCGTGCACGTGATTCCGCGCCCGCACAACGAGGTGGAGATGATCCTCCCCACCCCCGAGACCAGCGATAAAAACTGATGGCCGAACAGAATCGGGGAAATGTTCTCACGGAGGCAATGCTGCGCGCGCTGTGCCTGCCCCGGGGGGCTGTGGTGCCCGTGCCGCGAGGCACGGCGCTCACCCCCCTGGCGCGGGAGTACGCGGCGGAGCAGGGCCTGTCGATCTCAGTGAACCCCTCCGCGAACGCCGAAGGCAATTTAAAACCCGAGCACATGACCCACCTGGACGCCCTTACCCTCGTGCCCAAGACGCACCCGCGCATCCGCCTGCGGGGCAAGCTGGATAGCCTCGAGGCCCTGCTGCTGCAAACGCGATCGCTGGCGCAGTCCCAGGGCCGCGCCGGGACAGAGCGGGCCCTGGGCGAGGTCTACGATCTGGCGCAGCGCATCCTGGGGGCCGAGGTGAAGGGCGAACCCCTGGGCCCCTTCACCCTCTTCGGGCTTGACAGCGCGGCCTTACGCGCGCAGTCCCACGTGGGTACCCACCCCGCGCCGCATATTGGCTTGGGGCGTCTTTGCCTTGCGCTGAATTTCCTGCGCACCCAGGTGCGGGAGACCGAGCTCGCGGCGGCGGAGGCCTTCGTACCGCCTAACGGCCCCGTCGAGCGCCCCGACCTGCTCGAGGCCCTCAACCGCATGAGCAGCGCGGTGCATTTGCTCTTTCTAAATGAAATCAATTCGAGGTGAAGGAGCTACCATGACAGAACCTCAATTAAACGCCATCGTGGAGGCCGTGCTGGCCTCCCTGCCCGCGCAGCCCATGCCGCCTGCCGCCTGCCCCCTCATTCCTGTGGAAAGCAGCGCGCGGCACGTGCACCTGACGAAACAGGCTGTGGAAAAACTCTTCGGGCCGGGGGCGGCGCTGACGAAAAAGCGCGCGCTCTCGCAGCCCGGGGAGTTCCTGAGCGAACAGCGGGTGAAGCTCGTCACGCCCGCCGGGGAGCTCGGCCTTGTGGCCGTGCTGGGCCCGGTGCGCAATGCCGTGCAGGTGGAAATTTCGGCCACGGACGCCTGCGCGCTGGGCATCGACGCGCCCATCCGCCTCTCGGGGAACCTCGGCGGGGCGGCGGACGTGGCCCTCGTCGGCCCGGCGGGGGTGTTTGAGACCCCCGGCAGCGTCATCGTGGCCCGGGCCCACGTCCACATGACCCCGGCCGATGCGCGAAAATATAATGTAAGCGACGGCGACACCCTGCGTGTCCGCGTAAATTCCGCACGCGCCGTCGCCTTCGAGCACGTCATCGCCCGGGTGAGCGACAAATTCGCCCTGGCCATGCACATCGATTTCGACGAGGCCAACGCCTGCGCGCTTGCCGCCGGGGACATGGGGACGCTAATGCTGAATGCTGAATGCTTCATGCTGAATGAAAGATGTGTGAGCGACGAAAAGCTCATCACGGAAGAGCGGGCGAAAAGCATGATCGCGCAAGGCAAGCTCGTCCTGCGCAAGGGCACGATCATCACCCCCGCCGCGCGGGACGTGTTTACGCAGGCGAAGACGGCGATAGAGTTTATTTAAAGGAGTAACCAATGAACATCTGCCAGGTGGTGGGCCATGTGTGGGCCACAAAAAAAGAGGAGAGCCTCGCGGGGCTCAAGCTCATGGTGGTCAAAGAGCTTGACGCCCGCGAGAGGACCTTCGTCGCCGCCGACGTGGTGGGCGCGGGCATCGGCGAGCGCGTGCTGGTGGTGTCCGGCTCCACGGCGCGGCGCGCGCTGGGGCGCGACAACACCTCCGCCGACTGCGCCATCGTGGGCATCATCGACAGCTTAGAGGTCGACAGGGAGAAAACTCAACAATGAACCTCCTCGAACAGATCCAGTCCGCAGGCGTCGTCGGCTGCGGCGGGGCCGGCTTCCCCACGCACGTGAAGTTTGACGCCCGGGGAATAGACACGCTCATCGTCAACGGGGCGGAGTGCGA
>WQTL01000307.1 GCA_009786275.1 Bacillota bacterium
AAACGCCTCGGCAATATGATCATCCTTACCGGACTCATGGAGGGCGATCAGATCATCATCGGGTTCCCGATGAAAACATGGACCAGGACCTACACCCTGAAATGGGGGCCCGCCGATGCCACGCACACCTGCGTCACCCCCCCGAACGGCTGGGTGGCAGGGGACAACCTGTTCGGTATCACCTTCCGGGGCTACACGGCTGTGAGCATTGTGCCCGCCGGCGCCAACGCGGCGCTTCCCGCGGGCCAGGATAGCTTCTATGACAGAAGCGGTATCGGCGATGTGACACCCACAAAAGCGGCGGACCCCTACGTCCCGGACAGGACGCTGCTCTCCGGCCCCAAACGGACCATCGCGGCCGAACCTGCCGCCCCCATCATCACCGGCACCGAGAAAACCGTGAAATACCGGGGCACGATCACCCTGCGCGCCGACCAACCCGTGGTGTGGGGCGGCTCGAACAAGTACGTCAAGGTGCACCAGGACGGCACGGTGGAATCCCTCAAGGGCTTCTGCAAGCTCGGCAAGGCCACCATCACCGCTACGGCCAACGGCATGACCGCCGCGTATGAGGTGAAGGTGCGCCCGACCTTCCTGCAATGGCTGAAGATTATCTTCCTGTTCGGCTGGATCTGGATGTAGAGGCTCGAAGAGCGTCTTCCCCTTTGCCGTGGCAGCCTCCGCGCTGACGTTCCTGGCGCTGGCGGTCTCGGTGGTGTGGCCGTGGAAAGCGAAAACCGGCGTGACAGGAGGCGGTGAGATCCTATGGAGGAGGCCGTGCGGGGCAAAAGCGCGAACTATTTCTGTACCTGGCACCTGATGTACTGGCTTCCCGCCCACTGCGATGCTCCCGGCTTGCAAACCCGTGACGTGCTGTGCGATGCGCTGCTGTTCGGCGAAAACGGCATTGCCGTGCGGCATTACCCCCAAGTGCGCAAGGACTTATTCCTGCTGCTGGACGACGGTTGGGATGTGCGCTCCAGCCAAGGCGGCACGCTGCCTGAGGATGTCTGGTTCAAGCCCTACATCGGCTCATGCAACTTAAGCGAGGAGAAATTTCCAGGCTATGGGAGCAATCCGGCCGAACGCCTAAAAACGCTTGTGGATAAAGTAAAATCGCTCGGCTGGAAGGGCCTCGGCGTCTGGATTAGCCCCACAGTATCCTACGCGCCGGTGGTTGAGGGCAGCGGCGGCAGCTTCGAGAATTTCTGGCGCACGCGCATGGAATGGAGCAAATTCGCCGGGGTGTCCTACTGGAAGGTGGACTGGGGCGACTACGATATGTCCGACAGGCATCGAAAATTGCTGTCGGCTCTGAAAGAAGAAATCTATCCCGCGCTGATTGTGGAGCACGCGTACAACCGCCGGGCCTACAACAAAGGCGGTGAGGAAAATCGCTTTGGCTTATGGGCGAGCGCTACGATATGAACTATGCCTACTACCGGGACGACAAAAACTGGCACGGCGCGTCGCTGTATTACGAATATCCCAACGTGTTTTTGTATGTGCTTGTGTGCTGCTATCTTGGGGTACGCCGGGGCTTTGACTGCGATTTGATTGTCAACCCATTGATAAAAGAAGGCACGGTCACGCTGGAGAATTACGGGATTTCGTATTGTGTCACAAGCGGCGGCCTGGAGCTTCATAACATTGGGCGGCGCTCATTGCTGATTGATTTGCCGCGCTATGGGCAGCGGATATGCTTGGCGGCCGGGGAGAGGGCAAACGGGCTTTTGGGCGGGAGGCCGGATGAATTGGTTGACATGTCCCGCGTCCTTTGCTATAATTGAACAAAACACAGATGAAGGGATGAAATTTTTTATGGCAATGGTACAGACTTTTTTCCTGGGGATCCTGCTGTTCTTCCAGTCCATTTTCGCGCCCTTTGTTTTTGATATTCCCAAGGGGCCGGTGGACTACGGCGGCGGCGCTTACACACCCGCAGCGGAGGTGACCGCCGGGCTGCGGCTCTTCGCGGGCGGCGCGAGCGATTACGTCATTGTGGTGCCGGACGACGCCCCGCAGTCCTTCTATGCGGGGGCGCGCTGGATCAACGAATTCCTGAACCAGATGCTGGGCAAGGATAAAGACGCCCCCGGCCCCCTGCCGGTGGTCAAACGCTCGGACTATGTCTCCGGCAAGTGCATCGCCCTGGGCAGGACGGACCTGGGCGGGGCGGCCTTCGATCTGGCGGCCGACGCCCTGAAAACCGACGAGGGCTTCGTCAAGATGGCCCTCGGGGACAACATCTTCATCAGCGGCAAACGAACCGGCCCCGATCCGGGCCGTGCCGCGATGTACGGCTGCGCGGACTTTATCGAGAACGAGCTGGGCTGCCGCTGGTTCACCCCCACGCTGCGCACCGCCCCCAGGAAGGACGACATCTTCATCAAGGCGGACCTGAACGACGTCCAGGAGGCCAAGCTCGATTACCGCGACGACTATTGGCCGCAGGTCTACCTCTACCCGGAGTTCAAGGCCTTCCACAAGGTCAATTCCTTCATGGGCGTAGGCGACTACGCCGGGGACTACGGCCGGAACTTCCAATACATCGGCGGCTTCTGCCACACGCTGTGGGACCTGGTGCCCCGCAGCCTGTTCGATACCCAGCCCGAGCTCTTCGCCTACCGGCTGGACCAAAAAGCCTGGGCGCCCGACCAGCGCTGTTTGACCAACCCCAAAGTCTTTGAGCTGGTGAAAACCAAGGTGTTCGCGTATATCGACGCGAATGTCAACGACCTGAACAGCAAGATCGTCTCTGTCACCCAGGAGGATAACGACGCCCCCTGCCAGTGCGAGAGGTGTCTTGCCATGGACGCCCTCTACGGCGGGCCCTCCGGCACGAACCTCTGGTTCACCAACAAGATCGCCGACGCCGTGTGGGAGGAATACAGCGTGGCGCAGCACGGGCATATCGCGCGGCCCGACATTCTGGTGGATACCTTCGCTTACACCTACACCGTGGAGCCGCCCACGAACATCTTCCCCTCGAAGAACGTGATCGTGCGCATGTGCTCCATGGGCTGCTGCTTCAACCACCCCCTGCGGGACTGCGGCTACGGCAAGGGCGGCCTCTTCCCGGATATGAAGCCGCATAGCAGCGAGTTCGCGCGGCAAATGAAAGGCTGGGGCGCGCTGTGCAAGGAAAACGGCGCGCAGCTCTATGTCTGGGACTACAACACCTGCTTCAAGTTCTATCCGCAGCTCTACCCGAACCTGCACGTCCTGGCGGACAACCTGCAATTCTTCGTGGAAAACGGCGTGCGCGGCGTCTTTGAGGAGGGCTACGACACCGGCGGGGTGGAGGTGCTCCCCGGCAGCTGCAGCGGCGAGTTCGGCGAGCTGCGCGCCTATATGCTGGCCAAGCTCCTGTGGAACCCCTACCTGAACTCCAATCAGCTCATGGACGAATTCATGGACGCCTACTACGGGGCAGGCGCGGCTCCCTATATCAAAGAATTCCTGGACTACTACACGAACCTCGCCATTGGCACGGGCCACATCAGCGTGTTCGGCCGCCCCGAGGAGTTCCCCTACCTGAACGCCTTCCAGTGCGGGAAGATGGATAAGCTCTTCGACAAAGCCGAGCAGGCCGCCTCGGGCAGCCGCGAGCAGTTCCTGAACGTCAAGCGCAGCCGGCTGTCCCTCACGTATCAAAAGGCGAATTTCATGCTGCTGGAATTCTCCTGGTTCAACCCCTGCCGCCTGGCGAACAACAAGGCGATGTTCAACGAAAGCGTCATGCTGGGGCTGGACCGGTTCAACTCGTTCATGGTCGAGCCCTACAACACCTACGTCTGGCTGCACCGGCCCTATGATTGGGCCAAGATGAACTCGTGGATCGACTTCGTCGATAAAACAAAAACAGAGAAACCCCTGGACCTGGCGGAATACAGGAGGACGCATACGCTGCCGTATTGACGCAAATAACAGACAAATTTGAATGCAACAGTTTATTTGGAAACGGTATAAGTATCCAGAACCTCCATGGTGTCCGTGCGGCAGGCGGTGAGCTTCAAAGCGCCGGGCGTCACGTCAATTTTGGCGAGCATCGGTACGCGGGGCTGCAGCTTGGCCTCGATAAAATAGATGCCGTCCTCGTAGATATTATAGTATTTGCTGCCGCTGCCGGAGCCCAGAGTGACATAGGGGATGCCGGATTTGCAAGGAATCCAGCATTTCATGGGCTTTGAGCGGGCATAATGGTGCTGGTGGCCCTGGAGCGCCAGGTCGACGCCCAGCAGGTCGAACAGCGGCGCGTAGACGAACCGGGCGACAAACATCTCCCAGCTCAGGGAGCGGTCATGGTGCGCGGCATAGGCAGGGTGGTGGAAGACCGCGATCTTCCAGCCGGCGTCCCTGTTCTTCCACGCGGCGGACAGCAGGAACCAAACCGTCTTAGCGATAGCCCCGAACTCGTAATTGGAATTCAGGTGCAGGAACAGCACGCCGCCGTAGGTGTACCAGTAGTTTCCATGGCTGTCCTTGTTGGGCAGGTCGAATTCGTCGAGGACGTCCGGGTCGTGGTTACCCTGGGTGGGCGCGAGGGGCAGGTTTACGGACGCGACGCCCTCCAGGAACGCCGCGAATTGCTCCTCGTTGCCCGCGTTGTTGACATTGTCGCCCACGGTGAGGAGAAACGCGAGATTATCCCACTCGCCCGTTGCGTTGGCCAGGGAGCCCAGCCAGCCCGCGCGGTCGGCCGCCAGGCCGTTGTCCGCCCCCAGCTGCGGGTCCCCCGAGACGAGAAAGCTGAACGACCCGGCGGCGGTCCCCGCAATCTCCTTGATGGTTGTGACTTCGGGCGCGGCCCACGCGGGGCACGCGAAGCCGGTGGCCAGGATGGCGATGGCCGCAATGGCCGCGATAAATGCTTTCCGGCGTGTCATAGTCGATGCTCCTTTCTATTGCAGGTCGCCCCTGCGACCAACCTGTCGTAATACCAGCACAGCGCGGCGGGAAGGGCGAGAGCAAGACCCAGAGACGCGAGGGTTGCTGATTTTCCTTCATCATAGCCTTTTTCGTTTAACTTGCCAGCTGGTTCTCGCTCTGATAATTCTCCGCCTGGTGGGTGAACATCTCGGCGTATTTGCCCTGCATGGCCATCAGCTGGTCGTGGGTGCCGCG
>WQTL01000308.1 GCA_009786275.1 Bacillota bacterium
AAGCACCTTTGCCGTTAGCTATAATACTGAGGACGATTGCGGCCAGGCTCCGGCGTACAGTGAGGAACGCTGGAATTATGCGTTCTGGCGGCAGGACGAAACAGAGATTATTGCTGCGGATGATAACGATGAGGGCATGAAAACCCTGTTTCAGTGGTATAAGGAAAACGGGGTCGAGAATATCGGGTTTGAAGATTACGACAACGAATACGACAAGGACATGAATTACATCGGCAAAGGCCCGGTTGGCTACTATGAGTTGTTGACCGCTGTGTCCAAAGTAGCCAGAAGGATGCAGACGGAAGGCTTTATCGCGGGTAAATTCGGCAGCATTCCAATCATCGTGCATGAGTTGGAGTATTACGGGCTAATCGAAGAAGCAACCGCACACGCAAATCCAAATGGCGAAGCGGATTTGTTCTTGGAAGCGGTGAAAAGAGGCTTTGAATGAAACTGATTATTGGGATTGCTCTAATATGAAGTTGGACTATGCATAGGAGCAATTCTACTGTGGCTCCTTTTTGAAATAATACCAATATATTTGTTGCTATTTCGACAAAGTTGTGATAAAATAGGTGCAACAAACAAATGGAGGTGCCACCTAAAATGCTAACAACTCCCCAAATCAAGAGCCTCAAGCAGGTCAACATTTCCGTTGATGCCGAAAAGACCAAAGAACGCGTTGTGCAAGTCTGGAAATCAGCCAAGAACGCGGTCAAGAATGACGTGGTGGCCCTCGCGGGCTGCGCGAAGAATACTGTGTATCGTGTTTTCGATACCGGGAGCCTCAGCATCAAGCTGGCCATCGCCATCGGGCAAGTGCTGGATGTCAACCCCTACTATTTGACCGGCGAAGCGGACGAGCAGGGCAATTTCTCTGAGGCCCTATTGCTTCAGATTTTGGAGCAGCACGGCTACAAGAAGCTCCTCGCAGAGCTCGCGCCGCCTGCGGAGGAAGCCCCGAAGCCCAAGCGCAAGTATACCCGCAAGCCGAAGGCCGAACCCGCCCCGGTGCCGGAAGCGGAAGAAGAAGCAGCCCCTGAACCAGAACCTGAGCCCGAGCCAGAAATCGCAGCGGAGCCGGAACCCGGAGTTGTGCTTGAGCGCGCGGTTGCACCCACACCCACCCCTGACATTGACATCCCAGAGGAGGACTTGCAGGCGCTGTTGCACTCGCTGGTCATTCTCGACCGCGCGGGCATCGCGGGCGCGCAGGAAAAGCTGGCGGCGGTGAAGGGGATATTGGTTTCATAAGCAAATAACATCGGCCCCGGTGCGTCCGGGGCCGCAGAGGTTTTTTATGGCTGAAGAATTACTGGAATCCCGCCGATTTGATTTTGTGCCGTTTCCGCACCCGCACCACGCCGGTGGGACAGGCGACAGCGGCATGCTCCAGCTTGCCACGCTGAAGTCCTGCCCCGACATCCAGTATATTGTAAAATGCGGATTCCCGGAGCTTGGTTGCAACGAGTATATGTATCACAAGGTGGCGTCGGCGCTCGGCCTGTACACGCAGGAGGTCAGGCTGTTCAAAAACAAGGCGTATCAACACGCGGCGGCAATCCGCTATGAGCCGAAGGCCAGGCCATACAATCACGGCGAAGCCAGCGCCGAAAACCGAAATGCGTTTTACAATTTCCAGTCCCTATATGTCATATTAAACGAATGTGACAGCGACGAGTATTTTCTGGATGAAAACGACAGGCTGTTCAAGTTAGACAACGCTGCCTCGTTCAGGCTCGACACAACTGACGCGATGGTGGTAAACGCGACGGGCGGCTTCGGAATGGGCAATGGGGTGTATAACACAGGAGCCGAGAGCTATGAATTCTCGCGGGCGTTTCTTGTGGAGAAACACGGCCAGGAGGCGAACGAACCGTTTCTTGAGACATTCCGGCGGTTTGCGAAGCTGGACCTGGATGATTTTCTTGATGACCTCGAGGTCCTGGAGCATAATTATTCCCTGCATATCGCCCGGTATTTTTATGGGTTCCTTGATCAGAGGATTAAGGCTTGCGGGGAGTATGTGGAGCAATTGGATGCCTAGCAGCGCGCAGCAGTCCCGTCGCCTTAAGTGCGGCGGGATTTTTTCTGTTTTGTACAGAGATTGTAGATGGGCAAAGCGTTTTCCTTTGCCCGTTCAACGGTGTATTCCGTCCCGCCGCTGCCGCCGTCCCAATAGCAAATGAGTTCGGAGGCGTGGTCAACCAGAGCGCGGTTGCGCTCATAATAAATGCCGGGTCGGTAGTGCCCGGCTATTTTTATGCCCGTGTCGTGCTGGCAGAACACCTCACGCGCCCGGCCAATCCAGTCGGGCGTCCAGCAGTCCTCCCGGCTGAAGAACCCCGCATGATACGGCGCGACACTGATCAGCCGGACTTGGGGGCACTGCCTCTTCAGCCAGAGCACCTGCTCCGCACAGATAATGTCCCAACCCGCCATGCAGCCGTGCAGCATGGTCGTTTTACCCCGGCCAACAGCGGCGATGAGCGCCTGCCGCAGGGCGGCGGTCAGCGGCTGCATATCCGGCGCTTCGGCCTCGCCCTTGCCCGGCAGGCGGTCGGGGCGGTGGCCTGAAAAGCAGATTGCACGGGCGGGATCGACCTCTCGCAGTAGTTCCATTTCACACCTTTTAGTAGCTAATTTTGCGCGAATGATATTTATAGTATAGCGTGAAATGAAATCAAAATCAATAGCCTATTCCAAAAGCAAAAAGATATTTGTAGTATATATAGGGAGGGATGATAATGTCCGAGATTACACAAATTATTGGCGAGCGCATTCGCATGTACCGCACCCGGAAGAACCTCAGCCAAGACGCGTTGGGCGAAATGGCTGGACTTCATGGTGCCTACATAGGCCAGTTGGAGCGCGGCGAGAAGAACGCCACGCTGGAGAGCATCGAAAAGGTCGCCAAAGCGCTCGACCTGCCCTTCGAGGTCCTCTTCGAAAACATCGTCGGCGGGGGAATGCAGAACGAAATCCCGAAGCGGTGCTATGACCTGCTCACGCCGCTCTCGGTGAAAGAGCAGCGGGCCATTCTGGATTTGATTGAAAAGGCGATGGCCTACAAAAACGCGTGAGGCCTTAAGCCAGGCCGCTGAAATTCATTACTGAACGACTGGCCCATTACTGAACGACTGACCTCCAGCGCCCCCGAAAACGAAAAAAAGGGGCCGGGCAGAGCCGAAATGCGCATGGCAAATCGGCCCCGCCCGGCCCCTGAAATGCAAGAAAAGCCCGTGTTTTGGGCTTTTCTTGTGCTTTGACGTTGTATCCAAACCAACGTCTTTTCATGGCGGAGAAGGAGGGACTCGAACCCTCGCGCCGGTCACCCGACCTACGCCCTTAGCAGGGGCGCCTCGTCACCAACTTGAGTACTTCTCCGTTTGACGTTCGCTATTCGGTTGAGGGGGAGGGTTGGCGGAGAGTCAGGGATTCGAACCCTGGAGGCCTTTCGGCCTACAGCATTTCGAGTGCTGCACCTTCGACCACTCGGACAACTCTCCGGACCAATGCGTCCCGCGGCGGGCTTGTCTTTAGCTCGCAACGGTATTATACAGCAACGCGGGGCGCTTGTCAAGCCTTTTTATGCCGAATGCCTCGCGATAATCTCGCCGACGTCCGCGATATGGTAGGATACCTCGCTACGCCACGCGCCGTATTCGCCCAGCCCGTTGACGGCCGCGGTCCACTCCTCCAGGGCTTTGCGCTTCGCCTCGCTCTGCGGGGTCCTCCGCCCCTTCGTCTCCAGGACGAGCATGTTTCCGTTGCGCAGCCGGATGAGGAAATCAGGGAAATACTTCCGCACCACTCCCTCGTAGACGTATACGACCTCGAAGCCGATGTGGTCGTTCTTCACCCATGCCGCGACGTTCGGGTCGTTCTGTATCCGGCAGCTTTCGGCGTCCTCCCACGCGCCGTCGAACACGCAGTGGCTGATGTGGCTCTTTTCGGTGATCCTGCAGGGCCTGCCGGTGTACCAGGCGCCCATGTCGCCCGTGGAGCGCACTTTCTGCCCGGCATCAAACACCGGCGCCAGCCTGCTCGTCTGCTCCACCTGTATGAAATCCCACAGGCGGCGGACGATATCGCCCATGTTGAGCATCAGGGTCATCCGCCTGCGCGCGGGGTCCCGGTTGAACAGCGGCGGGTTAATCCGGATCGCCCCGCATTCCAGATATCGCTCCACCAGGCCGATCACCTGCCCGATCAGCGCGAATGGCGTGCCCTCCCGCTGCCACGCGGCGTCCATGGCGCTGAAAGCTTCCGCCACAGCCCGGAAAATCATTTCCTGCATGCGGAACTCCTTCATCAGGCCGACCTGAAAGCGCAGCTTGTCCGCATCCAAATAGAGCGTCTCGATCCTGCCGATGTCCGCGGACAGCACGGGCTTGAACACGCGGTCGATGCGCGCGATGTTCGGGAAGCTGATGGCGAACTCCGCCTTCTCCGGCAGCGGCTCCACCTGGGTTTTTGGCTTCGGGGGGCGCGGCGCGCCCGCCTCGGCGCTCTCGTGGGGGAGGAAGGAGAAGGGGATGCCGTAGATGTTCACGTATTCGGGCGTGAACATCTCCGTGCCCTCCTCCGGCTCGTAGGACGTGCGGCGCAGTCCGCGCCCGACCACCTGCTCGCAGAGCAGCTGGCTGGTGAACGCCCGCAGCCCGAGGATGTGCGTGACGTTCTTCGCGTCCCAGCCCTCGGAGAGCATGGCTACGCTGACGACGTTGCGCACCTGCTCGCCGGGCTTGCCCCGCTGGCCCACAGTGCCGGCTTTTTCGCGCAGGGCCTCGTCGGCGTCCACGGTGGTGGAATCCACCTGCAGCGTGTAGGCCGGGTCGCAGAGCTCCTCGATGGGCACGCGCCTGGTATGATCGAACATGTGCTTGACGCGCGCGGCGGTCTCCGTGCGGTTGGCTACGGTGACCATGACGGGCGGCACGGCACCCGGGTCGTCCCTTTTCCAGGCCTTGTAGGCCTCCAGCCAGTCCGCTCCCAAAAGCCGGTAGGCGTTGGTCAGCAGCGCGGGCAGCGGCTCCTCCGGCCGCGCGGAGCGGCTGATGTCGCCGCGCACCGTCTCGTCGTTGTAGAGATGGTACAGCTTGGAGCGGAAGGCCGCCGCGTCCGGCACCGC
>WQTL01000309.1 GCA_009786275.1 Bacillota bacterium
GGCGCGCGCATGCGGGGCTATGAGCGGGTCTACTGGGACAACGAGGAGGTCCACGGGCAGATGGCGGCGGCCCTGGCGGCGCGGGGCGTGCCGTGGGTGCAGGACATCCCGGCGGAGGCGTTCACGCTGGGGAATTTCCGCATCCGCTTCTTCAACCGGGGGCACCGGCCCTCCGGCGATACGAACGACGAATCCATCGGCACGCTGATCGAACGCGGCGGCAGGCGGGCCTTCCTGGCCGGGGATATCAACAACATCAGCGGGGCGGAGCGCGAACTGGCGGAGAGCGTCGGCCCGGTAGATTTGCTCAAGGCCGGGCACCACGGCCACGAGGGCTCGAGCACCCTGGCGATCGTCACGGGGCTGCGGCCCGAAACGGTGGTCTTCGCGAGGAAGGGCAAGGCCTTCTTCACCGTGTGCATGCGCTTCCTCTGCACGGGCGCGGGACGCCTGCTGGGCACGGGGATGCTCGGCGGGGCCGTGGCCGTGTTTCATGACGGCAAGATCAAGTATTATGCCATCAATGAATTTCCGCAGCCCATAGCGCCGAAGGCGTACGAAGTTTGATTCATACACATGTAGGGGGCGGCGTCCTCGACGCCCCAAGCAAAAAGCTTTATTTTTAAGGCCCAGGGACGTCCGGAGGCCGTCCCCTACATAGTGCGCTGGCCTTAACCCCTCCACAGAGGGGAATTTGAAAGAGGTGTTTTCATGAAAAAAACAACGCGGACGCTCTGTGCCCTTGGATTTGCCGCAGGCCTAGCCGCCGCCCTGGCCTGGTACTACGACACCTTCGTGCACTGGCAGCCGAGGCTGTTCCCCTTCGCGATTGCGGCCGTGACCCTGTGCGTCGCCGGGTTCACGCTGTTCGTGCTGTGGGCGCGGGGCGAGCGCAAGGCCGCCGCCTTGGGTTGGAAAACGGCGCTGTCCGCCGTGGTTTTCACAGGGGTGGCGCTGTCCGGCGTATCGTATATCATCAACAACGTGATATATAGCGAGCACGGCGCTAAGCAGGCCGCCTGCGTGGCGCTGCCGCTGGCGGCGTTGCAGATTCTGGTGCTGTATGGCATGCTCTTCCGGGGGGCGGGCAAGCGCCTGAGCCGCAGGGCCGGCGCGCTCCTCGCCGCCGGGCTGGGCGCTGCCGTGCTGGCGATTGTCATTTTTGGGATTGGAGTACCCTACTATATGAAGAAAACCTACAAGGCCCCCGCGCCGCCGGACCTGGCGGAAGGGCGGTTCGCGCAGCGGAGCCCCTGGGGCGACAGGGCGGATTTCACGGTGTCGCCCGGCGGGATGGGCATCGAGGAGGCGCGCGACGCCATACGCGCCGAGCGCGCCAAGGGCAATACCGCGCAGAACTTTTCCGTGGAGATCCTGCCCGGGGAGTACAACATCAAGCAGATCGTGTTCGACAAGCGGGACTACAAGACGACCTACAGCACCCGGGAGGGCGCAGGCGAGGCGGTCCTCAACGGCGGCATGCGCCTGGAGCCGGGGGATTTCACGCCCTGGGAGAAAAACGCGAGCATCAAGGTCGTCGACCTGAGCAAGCTGGGCCTCACCGCCGAGGACTGGGGGAAGATGTACTCCTTCGGGGGCTTCACCACGGCGGCGAAGTACGACGACGGCATGGGCCCCCTGCCCTGCGAGCTGTTTTTCAATGGGCGGCGTATGACCACCGCCCGCTACCCCAACGGGAAGGAATGGCTGCGCATCGGCGAGGTACTGGACAACGGCGACGCCATCGAGCTGTTCGTCGACGGGAAAAACATCCGCAACGAGGCGCAATGGAACAGCCTGCGCAACCCGCGGGGCGGCGCCTTCGCCATGGACAAGGAGACAGCCAGGCGGGTATCCGGGTGGGCCTCCTATGACGATATCTGGATTTTCGGCTGCTTCAAGTGGGACTGGGCGGACATGAGCACCCCCGTGAAGTCCGTCGACAACGCGGCGGGTACGCTGACCACGGCATACGCCAGCAGCTACGGCTACGCGCAAAACGGGACGTACTACTTCTACAACGTGCTGGAGGAGCTGGACGAACCCGGCGAGTGGTATCTCGACAGGGAAAACGGGCTGCTGTATTTCTGGCCCCCTGACGGGGATTTCGCCCAGGCGCGCATCGACATCTCACTGAGCGCCGGGACGCTCCTCCAGGGCGAGGGCCTGAAGGACATCGCCTTCACCGGCCTGACCTTACAGGGCACCCGGGGCGACGGCATCAGCCTGAAGGGCGACGGCCTCATGGTGGAGCACTGCGTGGTGCGCAATGTGGCGGGCAGCGCGATCACGGTGGAGGGCTATAACAACACGGTATCGAACAACGAGATCTACCGCGTGGGCAAGCAGGGCATCACCATCAGCGGCGGGGAGGCCGAGACGCTCACGCCGGGCAACAGCAAGGCCGTGAACAACCTGGTGCACGACTTCGCCGAGGTGGTGATGACCTACCAGGGCGGGGTGAACGTCTACGGCACGGGGAACCTGGCCGCCCACAACGAAATTTACAACAGCCCGCACACGGCGATTTTCTTCGGCGGCAACAACCACGTGATCGAGTACAACCTGATCCATGACGTGTGCCTGGATACCAGCGACGCGGGCGCGATCTACGACGGGCGCAGCTGGCACAGCGCCTGGGGCACGGTGATCCGCAACAACGTGATCTATGACCTGGGCAGCGGCGCGCACACGCCCTGCGGCGTCTACCTGGACGACGGCCTGGCGGGCGTGACCGTCGAAAACAACCTGCTGGTGAACGTGCCGGGCTCGGCCATCGCCATCAGCGGGCGGGATCTGGAGGTGCACGGCAATATCGTGGTCAACGCGGGTACGCCGGTCAGCTACGACCAGCGCACCCGGGACGGCGCGCTTTCCGATGACCCGGACTACATCTGGAACTTCCACTGGGGCAAGGGCCGCATCGGCTGGGACGACCTGACCGGTTCCTATTGGCAGACGGACATCTGGCGTAAGGCCTTCCCCAAGCTGGCGGCGTATTCAGTCGATTTCGCCGACATCGAGGAGCCGAGCTTCGCCGCCAACCCGGCGGGCAGCAGCGTGACGGGCAACGTATTCGTGGGGCCGAACAAGCCGGGTTTCTCCGGCGGCGCGCTGCGTTTCAGCACGATAACTGATAACAAGCAACATATTTTCCCGCGCACGAACTACTGGGAACTGCCCGCGTATGAGAAAATTTTGACGGAAAAAGTCGGCCGGATGGAGAATTGGGGCTAGTCAAATCGATTCGGGTGTGATATAATTGGATAGATTATGAGAAATGCGCTTGACATTGAAGCAGCGTAATGTCTATCATAGAGCAGGGCTCATTGGATACATGTGGGAGGTCGCTATGGATTGGATCGCGCACACCAACCGGCAATTGAAAGAGCGCTTCGGCGGGCGGTTCACCGTCAAGCCGGAGCGAAAGCACCTCGTGCTGGAGGGGAAAAGCGGCGACTGGCAGGAGATCGTGAACGCCGGGTTTTTGGCCGCGAAGGCCGCGAAGCATAAGATTGAAGGCTGCCTGGTGAACGACGTTTCATTTACCGGAAAGCCAGGCGCGCCCACGCGCGTGCCGGAAATCGAAGACGACGCCCTGGAGGGCGCGACGCCCGACGTGCTGGTCGTCGGCGGCGGGGTGGTGGGCTGCGCCATCGCCCGGGAGCTCACGCGGTGGAAGCTCGGCGTGCTGCTGGCCGAAAAGGAGTGCGACGTCGCCCTCCAGGCCAGCTCCCGCAACGACGGCATGGTCCACCCGGGGCTCGATCTGACCAAGAACAAGCTGAAATACTGGTACAACAGGCGCGGCAACGCCATGTACGACCGGGTCTGCGACGAGCTGCAGGTGCCCTTCAAGCGCGAGGGGCAGTATCTCTGCTTCCCGAAGAAGGTGCCCACGGCGCTGCTCTACATCACGAAGCTGTACTGGAACTATCTGGGTGTGCCGAATAAAGTGCTGGGCAGGAAGGCGCTGTTCAAGATTTTGCCCAATCTGCACCCGGATTTGAACTGCGGGCTGTACTTCCCCACGGCGGGCTGCGTGTGCCCGTATAACCTCACCATCGCCTACGCCGAGAACGCCATACGCAACGGTGCGAAGGTGAGCCTCAACACGGCTGTGCTGGGCATGGCGCTTGAGAAAGACAAGATTGTTTCCGTGAAAACGAACCGGGGGACGGTTTACCCCAAAATCGTAGTCAACGCGGCGGGCGTGTTCGCCGAGGACATCGCCAAAATGGCGGGCGACCGCTTCTTTTCCATCCACCCGCGCCGGGGCACGAACAGCATTTTGGACAAGAAGGCCGGGCCCGTCGTGCGCTATAACGCCAGTACGCTGCTCACCGGGCACGCCAAGGGGGCGCACACCAAGGGCGGCGGGGTGATCCAGACGGTGCACGGCAACCTGCTGCTGGGCCCCAACGCCGAGGAGACCCCCGAGAAGGAGGACTTCGCCACCGCGCGGGAGTCCATCCAGACCGTGTTCGACAAGCAGCGCAAGACCAGCGAGCAACTGAACCAAGGGCAGATCATTACATACTTTACGGGCGTGCGGGCGGCGACCTTCGAGGAGGATTTCGTCATCCGAAAAGGCCTGTATACGGAAAATATCGTGCACGCCGCGGGGATACAGTCCCCGGGGCTGACCGCCGCGCCGGCGATTGCCGAGGACATCGCGAAGATGGTGCTGGAACAGGTGCAGGCCGCGCCCAACGAGAGCTTCGACCCCGTGCGCCCGGCCATCGTGCACGCATCTGAGCTGCCCGAGGAGGAGAGAGACGCGCTCATCACAAGCGACCCGGACTACGGGGTGATTCTCTGCCGCTGCGAACAGGTGAGCCGTGGGGAAATCGTCGCGGCGCTGCGGCGTCCCCTGCCCTGCGACAGTGTGGACGGGGTCAAACGCCGGGTGCGCGCCGGGATGGGCCGCTGCCAGGGCGGGTTCTGCGGGCCCCTGGTGGCGCAGATCATCGCCAAGGAGCTGAACATCCCCCTGGAGCAGGTGCGCAAGAGCGGCGCGGGCAGCGAGATACTGTTCGGCTCAACGAAAGGGGGCGGCGCGGCATGACAGAACATTTTGACGTCGCCATCATCGGCGGGGGGCCGGCGGGATTGGCTGCCGCGATCGCGTCTTCGAAGGAGGGCGCGCACACGCTGCTTATC
>WQTL01000310.1 GCA_009786275.1 Bacillota bacterium
TGCCCCGGTTGTGGTCGGTGTGGTTCCCGCCGATCTCGCTGCGGCCCGGCGCGCTGAATACCGCTACGTCTTTCGTATCAGAAGAAAAATGCTCGGCGAAGCGCGCGGCGATGCCCGCCATGCGCAGGGCCTGCCTGGGCGCGCCGCCGCCGTAGAGCACTTGCAGCTCTGCGTCAAAGTCCCCGTTTTCCAGGCCCGCCCGGAGTTGGTTGAGTGAAAGCATAGGATGACCTCTCATGGGTGGAATTCAAGTTTCCCTCTGCCGCTTTACCAGCGCCATGCTGACCCCGATGACCGACACCCCCGAAAGCGTGAAGATGATGATCAGCGGCACGAGGAAGGGCACGGTCAGCGGGTCGAAGAAGCTGTTGCCGGTGATGGAGTAGGTGATGAGCCGTGGCAGGAAGCCCAGCAGGGAGATCAGCGCGTAGTCGGCGTAGTCGAAGCGCATCACGCCGTAGATCGAGCTGACGGTGTTCACGGGGAAGATGGGCGCCAGCCGGAACATGAACAGCAGCCAAGGCTTGCTCTTCCTGTCGTTTTCCAAAAAGGCGCGGATGGTGGGCTGGAGCCTGAGCAGCCGGTTGACCTGCCCGCCGCCCCGCCAGCGCCCCCACCAGTAGCGGATGCTCAGCAGCAGCGTGAGCCCCAGGATGTTCACCGCGAATCCCATGCTCGGGGAGAGCACCTCGGTGATGACGATCATCACGGAAAGGGGGAACAGGGGCACCATGCTGCGGATGGCGTAGAGCAGCAGCACCGCCAGGGGGATCACCAGTGGGAATACGGTCAGGCGGTCGGGGAGGTTCTGTACGAAATCCTCCAGCCGCAGCACGTACTCCCTGTACCTGTCGTACCACGCCAGCAGCGCCGGGGAGTTCCTGAGAAACAGCAGCGCGGACAGCGCGGCGGCGGCCGCAAGCAAAAGCCCGCCGATCAGATTGGTCAGCGAGCGCCTGCGCTTTTCTTTTGTGAGCTTCACCCCCGGGGGCCGGGCAGACTGCTTCTTCATACAGTTATTTTACACTTTTTTTTGCCATCCGTCAAGGGCTACAGGCCTTTTTCTTTCAGGTCCGCCGCCAGGCGCACGTAAAACTCGCAGACATCGAAGCCGGGGACGTTTTTCCGCGTCAGGTCGATCATGTCGCCGTGGGAAATTCCCCTCTTGCCCTGCGGGCGCAGGATCCCCAGGCACTCCCCCCAGGCCATGGAATCCGTGCACACCAGTCCGTCGTTGTCGCCCCCCATGGGCTTGATGATGGCGTAGCCGGCGTTCAGCGGCGGGCCCGCGCCGGAGGCGGCGCGCATCATCGAGCCCACGCTTTGGTAGAGCACGCCCTCTTTGTCCGGCATGATTTCGTTGAGCTTGCCGCACACCTCGGGGGTCAGCCCGTTGACGCTGCCCAGGAAGTCGCACTCGTCGTCGCCCAGCTTGGCGAAGATTTTTCCGTATTGCCTGCCCACGGCCGCCGCCAGCTTGTCGGGCGCGAGCGACAGGAGCTTTTCCGCGAGCGGCGTGCCCCTGTGGGGCGTGTTGACAGTGGTCAGGGAGGCCACGTGGGCGTCCATCCCCAGGCGGCTGACGGCGTAGCGGGCATCCAGGCCGCCCTTGGAATGGGCGATGATATGGACCTTTTCACAACCGGTCCCCCGCGTGATTTCCAGGATACGCGCTTTGAGCTCCTCCCCGGACTGCTCCACCGCCAGCGCCGAGTTGTGGTTGCCGTAGAAGACCTGCGCGCCGTTGGCTATGAGCTCCTTGGGGATGCGGCCCCAGTAGTTGAAGTGCTTCCAGTCCCGGAAGAACACCCCGTGCACCATCAGCAGGGGGTAGCGGGTTTTGCAGATTTCGTCCGCCCTGCGGCCCTCGTTCAGAAGCCTTTTCCCACGCAGAAAGCGGTATTCGTCCCGCGCGGTTTTCCAGACGTTCCAGAGCACGGCGATATTCACAATCGGCACCCACCACACCAAGAACATCGCGATGCGCGGCACCGCCCCCAGCTGCTTCGATGTCGCCGCGACGCGGATCATCCCGCTAAATAACAGGACGACGATAAACACCGCGCTGAACACGGCGTTCGCGGCCAGCACGGAGGTTTTGACCTCCAGGCGGGAAAAGCCGATGCAGGCGTACAGGACGATTTGCGCCGCGAGGAAGAAGCCGGAGGCCGCGATCAGCTCGCAGCCGCCGATGAGTATCGATTGGCTGCGCGACGAAGCTTTCGGTTGCTTCGCCGCGGGGCTAATGTTGTAGTAGAGATACCCCGCGGCCGCCAGGGCCAGCGCCAAAATCCGCAGGGGCGCGCTGAACCCTTGCGTCAGGTGGTAGGCCAGGATGGAATGCAGGAAAAGCAGGACAAGCGGATAGAAAGCCAGTCGCTTGAGATATTGCAAAGCAGCTCCTCCCCCGGCCTTAAGCGATTTCCGTCTTCCACAGCCCGTGCAGGTTGCACCAGGCGTACACGGCGACGGGCTTGTCGTCGCAGCAGCAGACCTTGACCTCCGGCTCCTCGCCGATCTTCAGGCCGCGCCGCTTGCCGCCGTTTTCGGTTTCCACGTAGATAAAGCCGATGTGGTGCGCCTCCAGCATGGGGTGGTGCGTGCCGCCCACCTCGATGGTCAGGGCGCTGCCGCAGGTGCAGCCGCAGGCGCATTGCTCCGCTTTTTTCACCACGGGGACATGCTTTTCAAAGGCTGCGTCCGCCGTGTTGGGGATGAGCTCGGACATCTTCTCGCCGCAGCAGACCATGGGCACGCCCTTGTTCTCCACCAGGCCCGCCAGGTTGCCGCAGTGCTTGCAGACAAAGAATCTCATAGCTTCCTCCTTAAAAATTGACGATGCGCAGCTCGAAGTACGCCTGCGGGTGCTTGCAGACCGGGCACATCACGGGGGCGTTCGCGCTGTCCACGATGTGGCCGCAGTTGCGGCAGATCCACACGGATTTCTCCTGTTTGGCGAAGACGGCGCCGCTTTCGACGTTCTCCAGCAGCTTCAGGTAGCGCTCCTCGTGCTCCTTCTCGATGGCGCCCACGGCGCTGAACAGGAATGCGATGTCGGCGAAGCCCTCCTCGCGGGCCTCGGCCGCCATGCGCGCGTACATCTCTGTCCACTCCTCGTGCTCGCCGCCGGCCGCGGCCTTGAGGTTCTCCGCGGTGGAGGGCACCGCGCCCCCGCACAGCAGCTTGAACCAGAGCTTCGCGTGCTCCTTCTCGTTGCCCGCCGTCTCCTCGAAGATGGCCGCGATCTGCTCGTAGCCGTCCTTCCTCGCCTTGGAGGCGAAATAGGTGTACTTGTTCCTCGCCTGGCTTTCCCCCGCGAAGGCTGCCGCCAGGTTCGCCTCGGTCTTGGTGCCTTTCAGTTCCGCCATGTTTTGTGCTCCTTTCATGTGTGTGCGATATTGGTGAATTCCGAAATCTCCCGGTTGGCGGTGCACAGGTCGCCGGCGGATAGGTCGCGCAGGCGGCTGTGCCCCGTCAGGCGGGCAAAGGCTTTGAGCTCATCGAAGCTTGCGCCCAGGAAGTTCGCCACCCCCCGCGCGGCGGCGTCCACGTCCAGCCTGGCGCGCAATACGGGGTCCTGCGTGGCGATGCCCATGGGGCATTTCCCGCTGCCGCAGATCCTGTATTGCTTGCAGCCCAGGGCCAGCAGCGCGGGCGTCGCGACGGCGACGGCCTGCGCCCCCATGGCGATGGCCTTTGCGAAGTCCGAAGAAACCCGCAGCCCGCCGGTGATCACCAGCGAAATATCGGAATTTACGGCGTCAAGGTACTTCCGTGCCCGGTACAGCGCGTAGATTGTGGGCACGCTGGCGGCGTCGCGCACCAGCCTGGGGCTGGCGGCGGTGGCCCCGCCGCGCCCGTCGATGGTGACGAAATCCGCCCCGGCATAGACGCAGAAGGCCAAATCCCGCTCGATGTGCCCCGCCGCGATTTTGATCCCTATGGGCCGCCCGCCCGACTCCGCGCGCAGCCGGTCCACCAGGGCTTTCAGGTCGTCCGGGGTATCCACGCCGCTGAACCGCGAGGGGCTGTGGATGTCCCGGCCCACGGGCTTGCCCCGCACCGCGGCGATCTCCTCGGTGACTTTTTCGCCCGGCAGGTGCCCGCCGAGGCCCGGCTTCGTGCCCTGGCCGATCTTGATTTCTATGGCGTCGGCGCCCCGCAAATGCTCGGGGGTGACGCTGTAGAGGTTCGGGACGTACTCGAAGATATACTTGTATGCCGCCGCCATCTCCTCCGGGAGGATGCCGCCCTCGCCGCTGCACATGGCCGCTTTCGCCAGGGCGCCGCCCTTCGCCAGGGCGATTTTCGCCTCCCGCGAAAGCGCGCCGAAGGACATATGCGAGATGTACACCGGGTGGTCCAGCACCAGGGGCTTCAGCGCCCGCGGGCCGATCACGGCGGAGGTGTCCACCGGCGCGTCATGTTCCAGGGGCATGGGGTCCAGCTGCGCGCCCAGGATCAGGATGTCGTCCCAGGAGGGCAGGGGCTTCTGTATCCCCATGGCCTCGATGATGGTCTGACCGGACGCCGCCATCTGATGGATTTCGTCCATGTAGCGGATGCTGACGCCGGGCTTTTCTTCAGGCGCATCCGGCGGCGGCGCGGCCTCCTCCACCAACGTGAACAGGGCCCCGGGCGCTGTGCACAGCGGGCAGGTGAAGTCCTCGGGCAGGTCCCCGGCGGCCTCGTGGATATAGCCGCAGACGGAGCATTTATATTTTCTTAATTGGCGCATTTGCGGGCCCCCTGACGATAAGGTTGCATTTTTGAAAATTCTTGCCGCCTCCTATTTTATACTAATTTTCGTTTCATGTCAAGAGGGAGGGGAAAAAACGCCACGCGCCTGGTATCAAGCTTGCTTTCGCCGCTCTGGAAGCCCTATATGTTGAATTGCTCAGGAACTTCGAATATCAGAGCGAATGCGAGCTTGTCATAGAAGCAGCGGACTGCCTGAAACGCATGGCGGACATCGCCGCACAGGCAACCGACCCTGACGATCAAGATTATATATTAGAGCGCTGCATCGGCCTGGCCAATCGAGCCGAGGGCAAAAGCTACGGCGCTGCGCCAGCGCAACCCAAGGCGGCCCGCGTTTTTGGATGAGCTGAAGCAGTTGGAGAAAAAACTGAATTTTGGGGCTTGAAATCTCTTGCACAATATGATATACTATGCTTT
>WQTL01000311.1 GCA_009786275.1 Bacillota bacterium
TGGCCAACGCCGTCGTCCTGCCCTATGTGCTGGACTGGTACGGCCCCGCCGCCCGCAAGCGCCTGGCCCAATTGGCGGAGGCCGCGGGCGTCTGCGAGCCGAACACAAGCGACGCCGAAAAAGCCGCCGCTTTCATCACGGCTATAAGAGAGATGAACCGGCGCATGCACATCCCGGAGCGCTTCGAGTGCATCCGGGAGGAGGACATCCCCCTGATGGCCAAACGCGCGGTGAAGGAGTGCAACCCGCTCTACCCCGTGCCGAAAATCATGCGCCGCGCCGGCTGCGAAACATTGATAAGGATGCTGCAATCATGAAAGCCTACGAATTTTCCTGCCGCGCCTTCCAGAAAATCATGCGCGCCGCGCAGAATCTCTGGCCCTGGGGGGAGCCCAAGCTCCTGCGGGGCCCGGGCAGCGCGGGCGGCCTGTCCGCGTTTATCAAATCGCTGGGGTTGCGCCGCGTGCTGCTGGTCACCGACCCGGGCCTAATGCAGCTGGGTCTGCCGCGCCCGCTCATCCGGGGCCTGGAGAAGGCCGGCCTCTTCTGCGCGGTATACGACAAGACCGCCGCCAACCCCACCACCGACAATGTGGAGGAGGCCCGCTGGCTCTACAGGGAGGCCCAATGCGATTGCATCGTCGCCTTCGGCGGCGGTTCCCCCATGGACTGCGCGAAGATGGCGGGCCTCCTTTCGGCCTATCCCCGCAAAAAAGCGCACAGGATGAAGGGCGTGCAGCCCGTCCGTCTGCGCAAGGCGCCGCCGCTGTTCGCCGTGCCGACCACGGCGGGCTCGGGTTCCGAGGCCACCATCGCCGCCGTGGTGAGCGACCCCGTCACCCACGCCAAACGCACCGTGCTCAGCCCCCGGCTGCGCCCGAAATACGCCGTGCTGGACCCCGCCCTCACCCTGGGGCTGCCGCCGCGTTTCACGGCGCAGACCGGCATGGACGCCCTCACCCACGCGGTGGAGGCCTACCTCAGCCAAGGCCATACAAAAAAAACGGACGCCCGCGCCCTGGAGGCCGTGCGGCTCATCTTCGACAACCTCCAGGCCGCCCACGCCGACGGCCGCGACACGGCCGCCCGGGACGCCATGCTCTATGCCGCTTTCTGCGCGGGCAGCGCTTTTACCCGGGCCTATGTGGGGTATGCCCACGCCATCTCCCACGTGCTGGGCGGGATGTACGACATCCAGCACGGGCTGGCCTGCGCCGTGGCCCTGCCCCACGTGCTTGCGGCCTACGGCGAGGCCGCCCGCCCCCGCCTGGCCGACCTGTACGACGCCGCAGGCCTGTCCTCCCCCGAGCAGAGCGTCACGGAAAAAGCCGGGGCCTTCATCCACACCCTGCGCATCCTGAACACGAGCTTGGGGCTCCCCGCCCGCTTCACCTGCATCCGGGAGGACGACATCCCCGAGATCGCCGCCCGCGCCCTGAAGGAATCCAACCCGCTGTATCCCGTGCCCCGCATCTGGCGCCAGGCGGAATTCGAGGGGGTTGTGAGGGAGATGAGAAAGGAGGTGGCTTAGATGATTATTGATATAGATAATTTGGTGCCTATACAACTTGGCTTTGATGCGATGGAGCAAAAGGTGAAAAGCAAAGGATACGCCGTGATTGTGAAGGATGATAAGGCATGCTATCTGATGCTGGATATCAGCAACGAAAATGCCGAGAGAGAAGCTATAGAGCACTTGCAACGTATTCAGAGGGCTTTTTGATCTGACCATCGGTTACATACCCGCTTGCGCCGGACCGCCCTGCAACGCCGCCGCCCGAAAGGAGTATCACATGCCCACCCCCACCATCCACACCGTCGCCACCGCCCACCTGGATACCTCCTGGCACTGGACCCTGGAGCGCACCATCGAGGAGTACCTCCCCGCCACCCTGACGAAAAATTTCGAGCTCTTCGAGAAATACCCGGACTACACCTTCTCCTTCGAGGGCGCGTACCGCTATGCCCTCATGGAGGAGTACTACCCGGAGCTGTTCGAAAAGCTGAAGGAATACATCGCGCAGGGCCGTTGGCGCGTGGCGGGCAGCGCGTGGGAGAACGGCGACGTGAACATCCCCTCCCCCGAGGCGCTGCTGCGCAATTTCCTGCTGGGCAACCGCTACTTCGAGGAGAAATTCGGCCTGCGCAGTTGCGAGATCTACCTGCCGGATTGCTTCGGCTTCGGCTGGGCACTGCCGGGTATCGCCGCCCACGCGAACCTCAAGGGCTTCGTCACGCAAAAGCTGACCTGGGGCAGCGCAAGCAAAGTGCCTTTCAACCTGGGCCGCTGGCAGGGCCCCGACGGCGGCGAAATCTTCGCCTGCCCGGACGCCCACAACTACTCGTCCTCGCTGAAACGGGTGCGGTGGCATCTCCCCATGCGGCGCGCCCTGCACTACGCGAAAAAGCGCAAGGTCTTCCCCGCGGCCTACATCCTCCACGGCGTGGGCGACCAGGGCGGCGCGCCGAAGGAGCCCTCCGTGCAGGCCGTCTGCGGCGAGCTCGCCAAAAATGACAAGAAAAAAGTGCAGGTGCTCAGCACCGGCGCCGACCAGATTTTCCGCGATATCTACGCCCTGCCCGCGGCGGAAAGGGCCATGTTCCCCGTACACAGGGGCGAATGGCTGCTCAGCGACCACGGCACGGGCTGCTACACCGCGCGCAACCTGAGCAAGCGATGGAACCGGCAGGCCGAGCAGCTTGCCGCGGCGGCTGAAACGTCCTGCGCCTTCGCGGGCTTCTTAGGGAGAATGGACTACCCCCGGGACGAGCTCAACGCCGCCTGGAAGCGCGTGATCGCCCACCAGTTCCACGACGACATGACCGGCACCTCGGACGAGATCAGCTACCGCCGCAACTGGGACGACCTGATGGTCTCCCAGCAGCAGTTCGCGCGGCTCTACACCCAGGGCGTATCGGCCGTGGCCAATGCCATGGACACCTCTTTCGCCATCGGCCGCTGTTTGGCTGTCAGCAACGTCACCCAGTGGGAGCGGCGCGAGAGCGTGCAGGCGCGCCTGCCGCACAAGCTCAAGGGGAGCACCGTGCGGGTGTTCGACAGCGAGGGCAAGGAGATCCCCGCCCAGCTGCTTGCGGACTGCGAGACCTTCGTATTCGCCGCCGTGCTGCCGCCCTTGAGCGTCAGCCTGTTCGACGTGCAGCTGTGCGCCATCCCCTGCGGCATCCAGACCGGCCTGATGGCCGTGCCGAACAAGCTCGAAAACGCCTTCCTCGTCGCGGAGCTCGACGAGAACGGCGACATCGCCTCCCTCTATGATAAGCGGCTGCGCAGGCAGATGCTCAGCGGGCCGGTGCGCATGGACCTGTTCGATTTCGACGGCAGCCCCTTCTGGCCCCAGTGGGAGCTCTACTACCCGGAGCTGAAGAAAAAGCCCGCGGCATACCCCGCCAATCCCAAAATCGAGCTCCTCGAGAGCGGCCCGGCCCGGGCGGCGATCAAGATCACCCGCGAGGCCCGGGGCTCCGCCTTCACGCAGATTGTCTCCCTGGACGCCGCGGGCGAATACATCCGCGTGCAGAATGATATTGATTGGTATTCCCTGCGTACGCTCTTAAAAATCGAAGTCCCCATGATGGCCGAGAACAAGCTGGCGGATTACGACCTGGGCTTCGGCGTGGCCCGCCGGGGCGAGAGCACCAAGCGCCAATACGAGGTCCCCGCGCAGCAGTGGGCGGGCATCGCCGATAGGGGCGGGCGCTTCGGCATGGCCGTGCTCAGCGACAGCAAAGCCGGCTGGGACCACCCCAACCCCTGGACCCTGCGCATGACGGGCGTCTTCAGCCCGCGGCGGGGCCACCGGGGCGCGGCGCACCTGGTGGACTTCGGCCGCAACAGCTTCGCCTTCGGCCTATATCCTTACGCGGGCAACGCCTGCGGGGACGCCTGCCGGGCGGGCGCCTGCTTCGGGCAAATACCCGCCGCCTTCTGGCCCGCGCCCCACAGCGGCGGACCGAGGCGGCTTCGCTTCGGCAGCGTGGGCAAAGGGATTCTTCTGCGCGCTCTAAAGCGTTCTGAGGACGGCGGCGCCTGGGTCCTGCGCGTGCAGGAGGCCGACGGCGTATCCGTCCCGGATACGAAGCTCGCCCTGGGCGGCGGCATCACGGCCTTCGAGGAGATCTACGCCTCGGAGGAACCCCGCCCCACCGTCAACTTCGCCCACATCAGCGGCGGAAAACTGCGCGTCGCCCTGAACCCCTTCGAGATACGCTCCTTCAAGCTGCAAATCGACCCCATGGACTGCGGCGAACCTCCCGTGCAGTGCCATAACTTTCCTCTCTTTACGTTCAACTCTCAGCTCCTCGGCGCGGATGTCCTGTTCTGCCAGGGCCAGTCCATCCCCCTCTCGGCGGGCAGGGAGCTGCGCATGGCCGTCGCCTCCCTGGAGGGCGATCTGAAGGCCGCGTTCCGGATCGACGGCGCCGTCTATCCCCGCACAGTTTACAGCGCCCGGGAGGCCGTGGGCGCGGGGGACCTGCCTGGCCTCGGCGTGGGCGGCTATGTGAAGCCCGCCTGGCCCGTGAAGGAGTTCACGCACCTGTATGACGAGGACGGCGGGGTGCTCGTCGGCGCGTGCGCCAGATTCTTCGAGGCCGCCCTGCCCTTGCCCGGCAAAGAAAGCCTGTTGACCCTCCCGGACGACGAGCGCATCATACTGCTTTCCGCCCATGTGCGCGGCGAACCCCTTGCCGCCCCCGCCGGCAGCCTGTTCGACAGCCCGGCGCGCAGGCCCGACGGCGCGCCCCGCGCCCTCACCCCCAAACAGGCGAAAGCGAAGGAAAGCCCGATGCGCCTGCGCTCCGCGCGCATGGGCTGGCGCAACGCAATGTCGTTTTTGCGGGTGCGCAGGCAGGTGGATTGGGGAAGAAAGTAAAGCCCCCTTTCTAGAGGAGCCTGGGGGATTAGGTTCAAGCGACAATAGCATAGGCAGCTTTGTGATTGCATAACCCGTTATAACTTAAGTAACCGCTGATTAAGGCCAGCGCACTATGTAGGGGACGGCCTCCGGACGTCCCCGGGCCTTAAAAAGAAAGCTTTTTGCTTGGGGCGTCGAGGACGCCGCCCCCTACATAGGCGATAATCATCGGTTCTTCCCCCCCAACGCCCGCGGGCCGGGGGCTCCCTTCCCACCCCCGGCCCGCTTTTCCCCGGCCTATGTAGTTTACGCCTCCGGGTCTT
>WQTL01000312.1 GCA_009786275.1 Bacillota bacterium
CGTGGCCGCCAGCCTCCACTGCGGCCCCGCCGAGCTCGTGTTCACCAGCGGGGGGACCGAAAGCAACAACCTGGCCCTCTTCGGCGCCGCCGCGGCCATGCGGCGCAGGGGCCGCCGCGTCGTCACCTCCGCCATCGAGCATTCCAGCATCGCCGAAAGCGCCGCCGAGCTGCAGAACCGCGGCTTCGACGTGGTGTACCTCGGCGTGGACGGCCAGGGCCGCGTCCCCGAGCAGGAGCTGCAGCGCCTGGTCACCCAGGACACCATCCTGGTGAGCCTCATGGCCGTCAACAACGAGGTGGGCACCCTGCAGCCCGTCGACGCCGTGCGCCGCGCCCTGCGCCAGGTGAATGCGCCCGCCCTCGTCCACTGCGACGCCGTGCAGGCCTACGGCAAGCTGCCCGTGAATCCCCAGCGCATGGGCGCGGACCTGATCACCGTGAGCGCGCATAAAATCCACGGGCCCAAGGGCGCCGGGGCGCTGTACGTGCGCCGGGGGGTGCGCATCCACCCGATCATGTACGGCGGCTCGCAGGAGAACAAACTGCGCCCCGGCACCGAGGCCGTGCCCGCCATTGCGGGCTTCGCCGCCGCCGCCCGCGCCATCCCGGATTTGCAGCAGAGCCTGCAATATGCCGCCGGCCTGCGCGACAGGCTTGTGCAGGGATTAAGCACCATGGAGGGCGTCAAACTCAACAGCCCAACCGACGCGCTGCCGTATCTTACGAATATCTCGCTGCCGGGCCTGCAGTCGGAGACCATGCTCAACTTCCTCTCGGAGCGCGGGGTGTACGTGTCGCCGGGCTCGGCCTGTGCCAAGGGCAAGAAGAGCCGCGTGCTGCGCGCCATGGCCTTAAGCGACGCCGACGTCGCCGGCGCGCTGCGCATCAGCCTTTCGCGTTACACCACCTGGGAGGAGATCGACGCGTTTTTGTTCGCGCTCAACGAGGCGAGAATATCATTGGCGAGGAAATAAGCGCTTATGAACGAAGTCCTGCTCATCAAAATGGGGGAACTTTCCCTGAAGGGGTTGAACCGCCGCTCGTTCGAGGACCAGCTGGTCAGGAACCTGCGGCGGGCGCTGTCGCCTTTGGGCGATTGGCAATTCAGCATGAGCCAGTCCACCCTCCAGGCCATCCCCCAGAGGGAAGGCACCGACATGGAGGAGGCCGCCGCGCGTGTTTCGCGCGTGTTCGGCATCTCCGGCTACAGCCGTTCGGCCAGGGTTGGCAAGAGCATGGAGGCCATTCTCGCGCAGGCCCCGGCGTATTTCGAAGATACGCTCGCGTGCGTACGCAGCTTCAAATGCGAGGCGAAGCGCTCCGACAAGGCCTTCCCGCTGAAGTCCCCGGAGATCTGCGCGGCCGTGGGCGGGGCCCTGCTGGACGCCTACACCCACCTGCGCGTGGACGTGCGCGCGCCGGAGGCGACGCTCTACATCGAGGTGCGCGACCAATATGCCTTCCTCCACGCGGACCAGCAAAGGGGCGCGGGCGGCCTGCCCGTGGGCACGGCGGGGGACGCCGTGGTGCTGATTTCCGGGGGGATAGACAGCCCCGTGGCCGCCTGGCAGATGGCCCGGCGGGGCCTGCGCCTGACGGCGGTGCACTTCGCCTCGCCGCCCTACACAAGCCCCCGCGCCGAGGAGAAGGTGCATAAGCTCCTCTCGCAAGTGGCAAGCTATGCCGGGCGGATACGCCTGTTCGTCGTGCCCTTCACGCGCATCCAGGAGGAGATCAAGGAGAAGTGCCCGGAGGACCTGTTCACCCTCGTGATGCGCCGGATCATGATGCGCTGCGCGGAAACCATCGCCCTGCGGGAGTCCTGCGGCGCGCTCATCACCGGGGAGAGCCTGGGCCAGGTGGCCAGCCAGACCCTGCAGGCCCTGGCCTGTACCGACGCCGTGGTGGACATGCCCGTATTCCGGCCTTTGATCGGCATGGACAAGGACGATGTGGTCATACTTGCCCGCAAAATCGGCACCTTCGAGACCTCCATCCTGCCCTACGAGGACTGCTGCACGGTGTTTACCCCGCGCCACCCGCGCACGAAGCCCAAACCCGGGATGCTCGAAAAGGCCGAGGCCGCGCTGGAACTGGACAGGCTCATTGACGAGGCTGTGGCGGGGGTGAAATATTATCCTATCGATGGGGAATGAAGCACCCCCTCACCCGCTGCGCGGGAAGCTCCCCCTTGGGGGAGCCTTTTAGAAAGAATTCCGATAGCAGTCAAAGTCGCTCCCTTGGGGGCGATGTCCCGCGGCTCCCGCAGGAGACGCTGGACAGAGGGGGAGAAAAGAGGCTGTGGGAATTTTAGGGTTTGCGTTGTAGAGACGCACGGCAGTGCGTCTCCAAACCCCCAAAAAGCAATCGTCCCCGAAAATAGCAGGCGCTTTCTGCGGGAGACGCACTGCCGTGCGTCTCTACAAATAAACGAGGTGTTTTCATGAAACTCTGCGAAATCATCAACGTGGGCACGGAGCTGCTGCTGGGCGAAATCCTCAACCGGGACGCGCAGATTCTGTGCGACAGGCTGGCCGGGCTCGGCATCTCGGTACGGCGGGCGCTGACCGTGGGGGATAACCCCGGGCGGCTGCGGGAGGATTTCCTGCTGGCGCTGGGCCGCAGCGACATCGTAATCCTCACGGGCGGGCTGGGCCCCACGGCGGACGACCTGACCAAGGAAACCGTGGCCGAGGCGCTGGGGCTCCCCCTGGTGGAGGACGCGGCCCAGATGGCGAAGATCGAGGCGTTCTTCCGGCGCAGGGGCATCCCCCCGGGGGAGAGCAACCGCAAGCAGGCCCTCGTGCCGGCGGGCTGCACCGTATTATATAATGAAAACGGCACCGCCCCGGGCTGCTTCATCCGCCACGGGGAGAAAGCCGTCGCCCTGCTGCCCGGCCCGCCCCGGGAGCTTAGCCCCATGCTGGAAAACAGCCTGCTGCCCCTGCTGGCGCCCTTCGGCAGCGGGGTGATCGTCTCGCACTACGTGCGCACCGTGCGCCTGGGCGAAAGCCGCATGGCCGAGATGGCTGCCCCCCTGCTGGACATGGAGAACCCCACCGTCGCGCCCTACGCTAAGGAGGGGGAGGCCTACCTGCGGGTGAGCGCCCACGGCGAAACCCGGGAGGCCGCCGAGGCCCTGTGCGCCCCCGTGATAAAAAAATTGCGGGAAATCCTAGGAGATTGGGTCTACGCCGTCGACAAAGATTTGGCGCAGACCGTGCTGGATCTGCTTGCAGAACAGGGCAAGACCCTCGCCCTGGCGGAAAGCTGCACCGGCGGGGGCATCGCCGCCCGGCTGACGGATATCCCCGGGGCCTCGAAGGCGTTCACCTGCGCTTTCGTGACCTACTCGAACGAAGCGAAAATTTCCATGCTGGGCGTTTCGCGCGATACACTGGCGAAGCGAGGCGCCGTGAGCGCCGAAACCGCCCGCGAGATGGCCTTGGGGGCCAGGGAAAGGTCGGGCGCGGATATCGCGGTATCGGTGACGGGCATCGCGGGGCCGGGCGCGGAGGGGACGGACAAGCCCGCCGGACTGATTTACCTTGCTGCTACGGACGGCGCGAGAATCATTGGGGAAAAAATGGAAACCGGGCGCGCGGACCGGGGATATAACCGCGTGGCCGCGGCAAAAACTGCCTTAGCCCTAGTAAGAGATTTACTTTCGCAGCCGAGAAAACTGACAGTAAATCCCAAATAGCGCCCATACCGTGCGAAAACACGAAAAATTCACACGTTTTTCATTGCATAGATTAAAGGAATGGTGTATAATGCAAAACGAATCAGCGGGAATGGCGGCGCGACGCCGCACAGCAGCGAGGAGGAGGAGCCACTGATGGACTATGAACACGGGCCCGCGTCAGAGGACGCCCTGGAGGCGTTGGACGCCGTGGTGCGCACGCCGCCCGCGCGGCGCAAAAAGAACTTTTTCGAGAAGAACATGATCCCCCTCAAGGGCGACAGCCAAAAGGTGAAACGGCGCAAGATGATCTTCGACTTCTGCCTGCTGGTCATCTTCGTGTGCACGGTGGTGCTGGCCTGGACGGTCGTCATCGAGCCCTGGCGGGCGGACATGCTCAGGCAAAAGCTTGAAGGCGTCTACGAAGCCACCGAAGCGGTCACCCAGGCGCCCACCGAGCCCACCCAACAGGGGCAGACCGCCCCGCCCCCCACGACGAAAATCATTGTCGACACGACGCGCAAGACCCACAAGCAGCTCAAAGAGATGAACGGCGACTACGTCGGCTGGCTGAAGGCCCCGGGCGCGAGCATCAACATGCCCATCGTGCAGACGGCCAACAACGACTACTACCTCAAGCGGGACTTCGAGCGCAGGCCCTCGAAGTACGGCAACCCCTTCGCGGACTACCGCGTGAGCCTGGAGCCCATGTCCACGAACCTCATCATCTACGGGCACCACATGCGCAACGGCACCATCTTCACCTACCTGCCGCGCTACCAGCAGGCCAGCGTGGTGAAGAGCAACCCCGTTATCACCCTGGAGATGGCCACCGGCGAGGTATACCAGTACAAGATCGTATCGGTGCTGGCGATCAACGGCAGGGCGGCGGACGACAACGGCTACGTCTTCGCGGTGAATACGCCCGATTTCTCCGGCCCGGAAAGCTTCAACGGCTACGTGCGGCAGCTCAAGCAGAGGAGCTACGTGAACACCGGCGTGGACGTGGAGTGGGGCGACAAGCTGATCTCCCTGCAGACCTGCGTCTACACCTACGACTACGAGTTCCTGTACGTCGTCGGCCGCCTGCTGCGCCCGGGCGAGAGCGCCTCGCTGTCCTCCGTATCGGCCAACGCCAGCCCGCGCATGCCCCAGGCCTGGTACGACAAGAAGAAGCAGGACAACCCCTACCGCAACGCGGAGATCTGGCTGCCCTGACAATCCCGTCGCGCGGCCGCCAAAGACGATAAAAAATAAGACTTTATAAATAAAAAGATGTAAAACAAATAGAGGATGGGAAAAATGAAAAGAGCGGGACTGTTTATTTTGCATGACGGGCCGTTTTTGCGGGAATGCGAATGGCTCAAGCGGAGAGTGACGGAGGCTGTCCCCGGCCTGCCCCTTCCGGGCGCGGTGGCCATGGATGCCCTCCCGCAATTGCTGGAGGCCCTGGCGGCCCAGATCAAGCAGTGCGACCTGTTTGTGGTGGCCGCCGAGCCGCGCCAGTATTACAAATTA
>WQTL01000313.1 GCA_009786275.1 Bacillota bacterium
CGCGATCCGGCAAAGCAGGGTGGACAGCGCCGCGCCCGTCACGCCGATTTTCAGGACAAAAATAAAAAAGGTGTTGCCGCCTATGTTCATGACGTTGGCCATCAGCGCGATGCGCATGGGGGTGCGGGTGTCCTTCGCCGCGCGCAGCAGGGCCGCGTTGGCGTTGTACAGCGCCAGGGCCGGGTAGGAGCAGGCCGTGAGCAGGAAGTACGACAGGGCGGCTTCCATCACGTCGGGCTCGATGGAGCCGTAGAACAGGCGGATGATGGGGCGGCGCAGGGGGATCGCCGCGGCCATAATCCCCAGCGAGAGCAGGGTGACGACGTAGACAAGCTGCCTGGCGCAGGCCCAGGCGTTTTCCAGAGCCTGCCTGCCGATATATTGGCTGACCACCACCGCGCCGCCGGTGCACAGCGCGCCCAGGCCGACGACCAGCAGATTATTGATGTTGTCGACGATGTTGACCCCGGCGGTGGCGTACTCCCCTAGGGGACTGACCATCAGGTTGTCGCAGGCGCCCATGGCGACCGCCAACAGCTGCTCCACGATGAGCGGCCAGATGAGCTTCAGAAAGCGGCGGTCGATTGCAGGCTTTCTCACGGTTCGGGAACCCTCCAAAAATTTTATGCCAAATCAATCACAGCGCGCCTCGCTTATGCAAAATCCACTTGGCCCGGTCCAGGGGGTCCACGCCGCGTCGCCTGGCTGTTTTGCCCAATTCAAGCGGGCAGGGGCGGTAGCCGTCAAAACGCGAGGCATATTGCGCCTTGCCGGAGGACAGCGATTGTACACGCGCCGAAAAGTCCATGCTTTCAGCCAGCGGCGCGCAGGCTTCCAGCTCCGTCCGGCCATTGACACTAACGGAGCCCATGATCTCCCCGCGCATGTTGATGATCTCGCTGATGAGCCTGCCGGAAACCTCCTCGGGCGCTTCGATATGCAGACGCAAATAGGGCTCCAGCAGCTGGCTGCCGCAGTTGACCATGCCGTTCATGAACGCCAGAGGCGTGGCCAGGAAGAAATCCAGTGGGTGGGTGTGGATGTGATGCCAGCCCCCGCCGCGCAGCGTGATTTTCACGTCGGTGACCTCCCAGCCGTAGAGCCCCTGCTTCATGGCTTCGGGCAGCGCGGCCTCAACGTGATTTTGATATCGCTGGGGGATTTGCGATTTCTGCACGATGGACTCAAAAATATACCCGCTGCCCGCCGGAAGCGGCTCGAAGCCCAGCTCGATCACCGCCCAGCAGGGTTTTGGCATGGTGTAGCGCTCATGGCCTGTCCCGGCTTTACAAATTGTCTCTTTATAAATGACGCTTGGCGGCGAAAACTCCGCCATGATGCCGTAACGCGTGGCCAGCAGGTGCCGCAGCACCTCGATTTGGACCTCGCCCATGATGCTGACCGTCAGTTCCCGCTCGTCTGGCTCCCACTCGCAGGAGAGCAGCGGGTCCTCCTCGGCCAGCTCGCGCACCGCCGTGAGCAACGGTGTGGGGTTCGGGTTGCCGTCCGTGACCCGCACATGAAACAGCGGGGTGGTTTGCAGCGGCGGGATGTGCCGTGCGGCGTTTATCTCGCCGACGATATCCCCAACCTTCACCGACGCGAGCCCGTATAGCACGGCGATGTCGCCACCCGAAAACCCGCCCCGGTCGGCCAGCTTTGTCCCGGATGAAAACTGCCGTATCTGTGTGACTTTTTCCATACGCGGTTCGGCTTTGGAATTGTCGCCGTCCAGCAGCGTGAGCGTGTCGCGGTTATGGATCTGCCCCGTAAACAGCCGGATATGGGCCGCCTTGCCCATGGCCTTGTCGTGTTCGATTTTGTATATTTTACCGCTGAGCGGGCCGTCCGTGTTTTCGGAGACGCGCGGCAGGCGTGGGATGATTTCCAGTAGCTTGGTTATGCCCACATTGCAGGCCGCAGAGCCATAGACCAAGGGGTACGCTCTGCCCTGCGCACATAAACGAAACAAGCTGTCCTCCATCTGCGCTTGGGTGAGCGTCCCCTGCGCAAAGCTGTTCTCCAGGGCTTCCTCCAGGGAGCAGAGCGTCAAAATGCCGTCGTCGTCAAAGGCTGTGTCCTCCACAGCGCAACTGCGTGTGCCCTGGGATTTCACGGTGTTCAGCGCCACGATGTGGGGCGAGAGCTTTTTCGTCAGATCGGCGAACACTTTATTCGTGTCCACACCTGCGCGGTCAATCTTGTTGACAAATAAGATTACCGGCAATCCCGCCTGTTCCATTGCCCGAAAGAACAGCTCGGTCTGGGACTGCACACCCTCGGCGGCGGAGACGATCAGCAGGCCGCAGTCGACCGCCAAAAGCGCGCGCTGCACCTCGGCCATGAAGTCCATGTGGCCGGGGGTATCGATGATGTTCAGGCGCAGCCCCGGCGACAGGGGGATCACCGCCGAGGCCGAGCGCACGGAGATGCCCCGGGCGCGCTCGATGTCCATGCTGTCCGTGGCGGCGGTGCCGTCGTCCACGCTGCCCAGCTGCCGCGTGGCGCCGCAGGCGTGGAGCATGCGCTCCACCGTGGTGGTCTTCCCGGCGTCCACGTGGGCGAAAACGCCCAGGTTGATGATGTCCGCGGCATTCAGCTCCCTTCCGATATAGGTGTCGCTCACGATTTCAGGCATATTTCATAAAAAAGGGCAGGGTGTCGCCCCTGCCCAATTCTTGCGTTATGGATGGCTATTTCGCGGCCACGGCGTCCTTAAGCGCCTTGCCGGCCTTGAATACCAGAACCTGGGTAGCCGGAGAGATCAATTCCTCGCCGGTCTGGGGATTGCGGACTTTCTTTTCAGCGCGCTGCCGCACCTCAAAGGCTCCGAAGCCCACGAACTGCACCTTTTCGCCGGCAACCAGCGCTTCGGTCAGCGCCTTGATCACCGCATCGGTCCATGCGGCGGCCTGCTTCTTTTCGATGCCCTCCTGCTCCGCGAGTTTGGCCGTGAATTCTTGCTTGTTCATATAATGCTCCTTTTTTTAGCTTTTAGTGAATTCGTTTTGCGTCGAATATTATATCAAAAAACTGAGCTAATTGCAAGCCTTTCTGAAAATCATGCGCAGGCCGTTTTTTTTATCAAGGCCGCAAGCGTTCCGCACGCATTGCGGCCTTGCGGTCTTGCATCCTTCAAGGTGGATTTCCCTGCAATATCAAGGAGTCTGGCCATTTTCAAGGCTGCAAAACGCCGTTTGCCTTTTGCGGCCTTGGATTGCGACCTTTATAATGTTACCCCATCGCAACTTCCATCTCCCCGCCCTGCCTGAACCGGATCCGCAGCCAATCCTTCGACAGCACCCGCACACACTCAACCATCTGGCGGATAATCACGTTGTCCCATTCGATGGGGTGATGCCGCAGGCGGTCCAGATCGGCGATGAACTGCGCGTGGAGGGCCTGCTCGTTTTCGCCGTGCCGTTCCTCGGTTTGGGCTGATGCCAGCTTCGCCTTGAGGGAGAGTTTTTCGCTGAGCAGCCGTTCGAGCTGCGTATCGTAGTTGCCCTGATTGCCGTCTTGGGTTTCCAGCAGGATCACTTCGGCGAGTTCGCCTTCGATGGCCTGGAGGCGCAGTTGGACCGCGCATAGGTCCTCGCCGGCATCGCTTTGGCGCAGGCCCATGGCGATGTGGGTCTTCAGGGTTTCGAGGAAAGCCGGATTGAGAGAGGCCATTTCCTTGATGGCATTGGCGATGGCGTCCTGGATCGCGCTTTCCTCCAGCGTCGGCGAGTTCTTGCAATATTTCGTGCCGAAGTCCAGGCGGCTGATGCAGCGCCAGACGACCTTCTTTTGTCCGTTCTTGGACCAGGTGACGCGCCGATACGGCGTCCCGCAATCGCCGCAGATGAGCAGTTCGGTCAGGGCATATTTCGATGAATACTTGCCCTGTTGGGTCTTCGTGCCGACCTGCTTGACCTTGCGCTTGCTGCCACGCCGGGCCAGTTCCTCCTGCACCCGGTTCCAGGTGGCTCGGTCGACAATGGCGGGGTGGCTGTCCTCCACCAGGTACTGCGGGAGCTGGCCAGCGTTGACCTCGACCTTGTGGGTGATGCAGTCGCTGACGAAGGTCTTTTGCAGCAAGGCGCAGCCGTAATATTTCTCGTTTCGCAGGATGGACGCGACCGTCGAGCTGCTCCAAACTTCTTTTTGCATGGGCGTGGAGGCGCCTTCGGCGGTCAGCGCATCGGCGATTTGCTGCCTGCTGCGGCCGGCCAGAAAGTCCGTATATATCCTGCGGATGACCGCCGCTTCTTCTTCCACGATTTCGGGCTTGCCGTCCGGACCGCGGCGGTAGCCCAGGAAGCTGGCGTAGCTGATGGCCACGTTGCCGGCCTTGGCGCTGCGCTGCTTGCCCCACTTGACGTTGGCACTGATGCTTTCGCTCTCGGCCTGGGCCAGGCTGGCATAGATGGTGAGCAGGAACTCGTTGGTGGCGTAGCGGGTATCGATACCCTCTTTTTCAAAAATCACGCCAATGCCCATGGCCTTCAGCAGACGCACGTGCTCGAGGGAATCCACCGTGTTCCGGGCGAATCGAGAGATACTTTTCGTCAGGATAATATCGATCTTCCCGGCTTTACAGTGCCGGATCATACGCTGGAAGTCCTTGCGCTTGGTGGTGGATGTGCCCGTGATACCCTCGTCCGCGAAAATCCCGGCGAAACGGTATTCGGGGTTTTGCATGATGGCGTCGGTGTAGTATGCGCGCTGGGCCTCGTAGCTGAGAGCCTGTTCATCCGCCAGTGTGCTCACCCGCGCGTAGGCCGCCGCGTTCAACTGGCGGTTCGCCTGTTGCTGCGTGAACTCCGGCTTGGCCGGGATTATCGTCACATTCATGGTCGTCGTCCCTTCCTATGATTTGTCCGTTCTTCAATCGCAGTTGCACAATGGCAGGACTGCTCAGGAGTATCTGCCCGGTGAGCCTGTCCAGGACGTCTGAAGAAAAAGCGGAGAGCGGAGCCATTTGATTCAGCTCCGCTCTCAGTTGTTTGGTTGTGTTTTTTTGGTCGTCCAGCCGACTGTATTTCAAAGCCGCCAGTTCGAAGATGCTTTCCTTCAGCTTGTCCCGGTCGAAGTTGAAGCCCTCCAGCTGGCGGCTGATCTCGTTCTGCATGGCCACGATGTTGATACTATTCCCGCTCTAAAAGCAATCCATAATCCATTGTCTTGCGCAGATGCTCTTGACGGTATCGGGTGAAAGGTCGCGTATGGTATCGC
>WQTL01000314.1 GCA_009786275.1 Bacillota bacterium
GCCGCCGCAACAGGGAGAGCAGCCGCACACGGGAACGAGCTCCATCCAGGGCGCGAAAACATGGAGGCATGGCTCGCTGCCGGTGAACCGGCGGCCGGGATCGCTGGAAATTATCATAAAGGCGGACGGCAAGACCATCCTGACCGATACCGTGACCGCGGCGGACCACTGGAAGTGGTCCTATGAGCTGCCGAAATGCGACGCGGCGGGCAGGGAAATTGCCTATACGGTGGAGGAGGCGCCGCTGCCGGGCTATACGACGGCGGTCGACGGCCACAACGTGACGAACACGCACGAAAGCTATGGGGAGGTCACGTTCGCGGGCGTCAAGTCCTGGGACCACGGCGGCAACACGGGCCAGAAGCCGCAGAGCGTCGTGGTGCATGTGATGGACGGCGGCAAAGTCGTCGCCACCAAGCGCGTCACGGCCGAAGACAAGTGGGCATACAGCTTCACCCTCCCGAAATACAGGGAGGACGGCTCCGAGGCCGTCTACACCGTCGGGGAGGATCCCGTGCCGGGCTACGGGATGACCAAAACGGACGGCCGCAATATGCTGAACGTCTATCAGGGCGAGAACGCCCGCGGCTCCTTCGCAACGCCGAAGACGGACGACGACAGCAATTTGCCGCTCTGGACCGGGATGACGGCGGCAAGCTTCGCATTGCTCGTGATTGTGTTGGCGCGGGGACGCAGGGTGCGGAAGACATGAAAACGGCACGGACGACGCCTCTTTCTTTCCTTTTCTCTTTACCCGCAGCGTTCCGCCGGGGAGTGCCAACCCCGGCGGGATGCCGCGGGGAATAGGGCAAAGATTTGTGGTGTGAAGAATCGCCGGCCTGAAGCGCGGACAGGGGAAACACCGGTACGATATACGGCGGTATGCGGACAAAGCCTTGTGTATGAAGGCGTTTGTCCGCTTTTTACATGGGAAATCTTGGGAAATCGCGCGGCTCGTGCCATTTATTGATGTTGCGATAACTGAAATTACCGCTTCTTCTCGCAAAACGGACTCAATAACTGTAAATCGTTAAAGAGCGGCGCGATGCCGCAGGCTTACAGCTGCCTTATGCATTGATTTTCCCGGATTGCCGTGCTATACTTGGGAAAACATTGGGGCATTAGAATGTTTGTGCAGGCAAAAATCCCGAAAGGAGAGAACGCATGGCTTTCAACGATGTGCAGGGGCAGGCGTACGCGCCATGGAACCCGTGGGGGCAACAGACGCCCCGGGATTATACGCAGGCCCTGGCTTCCCGGTATATGCAGCAGGGGGGCTGGGGCTATCAGGCGCAGCCTGACTGGAACCCGCAGCCGGTCTGGGACGCGCGGCAACCCCAGCCGGCCTGGGGCGCGCAGCAGCCAAGCTATGGAGGACAATACGCGCAGGCGCAGTATCCGGCCTGGACCCGGGAAGCTGACGGCGAAACGCCGGCGGATATCCTACCGGCCGCGACGCCGGAGGCGGCCCCGCCGAAGCGGTCCTCCAGGGCCGCCAATCTCGTGCTGAACATCCTGACGATCTGTTTTGTTGTTTTCCTGATTGCGGGCAGCACCATCTTCGCATTCAGCAACAGCGAGACCAAAAACCTGTTCGGGTACCGTTTTTATCATGTGCTCACGCCCTCCATGCGGCCGCTTTTCAAGCCGGGCGATATGATCTTCGTCAAGCTGGCGGATCCGTCCGAGATCAAGGTGGGGGACGTGGTGACCTTCAGCCCCGGCGCGAAGTCCACGGCCTTCCTCACCCACCGGGTGGAGGAGCTGCTGCCCGCGGACGGGACGCACCCGGCGCGCATGGTGACGAAGGGGGACGCGAACAACGCGGCGGACCCCCCGGTGAACCTGAGCGCCGCCATCGGCGTGCATGTGTTCACCATCCCCTTCATCGGCAATGTGGTGGATATGATGCGCACCAACCTGGCCCTCGTATGCGTGTGCTTTGGGGCCGTTTTCCTGCTGCTGGCGGTGCTGCGCGCCTATTTCGCGGCCCGCAGGGAGGAGAAAAAAAGGAAAGCCGGCGCCCCGCCCGCAGGGCGGCCTTTCGATATTCACGCTTTTTGACGGCAGCCCGGGCGCGCGGATCACAGGCGGTTCGCGCAGCCGGCCCGCTTGGAAAAGCCTGAAATATAAAAGTAAAAAAACAAGGAGAGAAAAGAGCAATGAAGTTTAAAAAGAACCGCAAAGCCCTCGTCGCGATAGCCGTCGTTCTGGCGCTGGTCATCGCCGCCTCCGCCACCTTCGCGTGGGTCACCTCGAAGAACCAGATCCCCAACAAGTTCGAGAACGAAGGCTTTGCCGCCAGCGACGGCCTGATCGCCATCGAGGACGAGACCGAATTCAAGTTCGAGGTCGGCATGAAGACGCCCAAGAACGTCCGCGTGCTCAACACCGGTTCCGCCGGCATGCTGGCCCGCGTGACCTTTGAGGAGATGATCAAGCTGCTGGGCAACGGCGGCACGATCACCTACACCGGCAGCAACGCCGCCGCCGCCGGCTTTGAGCCCGTGCCCTTCGATATGGACACCATTTCCGCGTGGACCGCCGTCAATCCCGGCGACATCACCTGGACAGGTACCGCCCCCACCGGCATCACGGTGAAGGCCGCGAACATCACCGCAGAAAACCCGCAGTTCGCCGTGGTCTATACGGACGGCGCCGGCAAGGCCTGGCTGGCGAAATTCGGTGACAGCACCACGTACACCAAGTCCACAGGCAAAATCACGGACGCGGCCGTGGAATACGCCTACTATACCACGGGCACCGCGGTATTTGACAGCTGGGACGACGCGCACAACTACGCGGCCTGGAATGCCCTGTACGACCCGCTCGCCAGCATCGCCGGCAAGCCCGCCGCCGCCAACATTTATAAGTCCACCGTGGGCGCCGGCGAAGTCGACTTGGTCTACGGCGCCGCGTTCAGCACCGTGGCCCCGGTGGGCAACACGGATACGTGGATCTACTGGGACGGCTACTTCTACTACATGAAGGTCATCCCCGGCGGCGGATACACCGAGAAGCTGCTGACGGACGTGGGCCTGGACCTGGCCGGCGTGCTGACCAAGGACGACCTGAAGAAGTGGCAGAAGTATGAGTACACCCTGGTGGTGTGCGTGGAAGGCCTCCAGGCCACCGAAGAGGCCCTCGTCGATACCACGGCCTCCGGCACAGCCGCCGGCTGGCAATTGAACGCCACCGCCGACGCCGCTTTGATCGCCGCCCTGAAAGCCGCGATCGCCGCCGCATAGCACAGCCGTTGACACCTCTCGTGAAAAATGAATGACATGCAAAAGGGGAGATTTGAAATGAAAAAGCTGGTCAGGCTTCCGGCGGCCCTTCTGGCGCTGTGCCTGATGGCCGCGGCATGGGGCGCGCAGGCCCTGGCGGCTGAAACAAATCTCCCCGCCGGCTTCCTCATCGGCGACGAGAACGGCATCAGCGTGACGGACGCGGGCGAGTACTTCCTCTGCTCGGACCACCTGCTGCCGGGGGACGTGATCACCCGCACCCTCACGCTGCTCAACCTGGAGCAGGGCGAACCCTATCGGCTGTACATGCTGGGGGATGCGCCGGCGTCGTCGGGGAATGTGGATTGGCTGGACAATCTGCACCTGCGCATCACCCTGGAGGGGCAGCTGCTCTACAGCGGCCGCCTGCGCGGGGACGGCAGGGAGGCCTGCGGCATGCCGGGCAACGGCGCCGACCTGATCCGTCAGGGCCTGAATCTCGGGACCTACGGCAAAGGCGACCGGAAGACGCTGCGATTCGTCGTCACCGCGAACGCCGGCCTTTCGGCGCAGGACCTGCGCGAGGTCTCGTCGGCGCGCATCAACTGGGTTTTCCACGCCGTGAAGGACGCGCCGCCCGACCCCCCGCAAACCGGCGACGCCCTGCGCGGCGGCATCTATATCCTGCTGCTTTCCATCTGCGTCCTCTGCGCCGTTTTCTACCGCCGTTACAGAAAACTGCGGGGGAACAAGACGTGAAAAAAGGATACCTCAAAGCGAATCTGCGTCCCGGTTTGCTTCGAGGTGTCCTTTCAGCCCGCAACGGGGGAATTGAAAAGCGAGGAGCGTTGGGCATGAAGAAGCTCATGGGGAAATTTAATATAAAAAGATTATATAATAAAGGCACCCTGATTGCCTTCGCCCTGTTGTACGCCTTCCTGATGACGGTAGGCTCCACGTTTTCCTGGGTGACGTCGTCCAACCGGAACGTAAACGAGTTCACGGGCGAGATGGGCCTGAAAGCGGTGATTGCCGAGGATTTCGAGCGGCAAAACCAATGGCGGCCGGGCGGCAGCGTCACGAAGATGGTTTCCGTCTGCAACGACGGCGTCTCCCCGGGCTTCGCGCGGGTCTCCTTCGAGGAAATCGTGGAGAGGATGCGTGCCGCCGGCTTGCCGGAGCCCTATGAGGACCCGGAGGAGGCGGGCGTCGCGCCGGAATTCTGCATGGCCGCCGAATGGGACGCCTGGGAGGACGCGGCGGCCGTGTTTGACACGGTGGAATTCCTGGAGGGCGCCGCGCCCGCGCCGGTGCCGGGCGGCGTGGCCGTGAAGGTCAGCGTATCCCCGGCCGGCTTGCAGCGCTGCCGCTACGCGATCTATCAGGTGCTGGACGGCGGGCAGGCGTTCCGCCGTATGACGGCGCAGTTCAGCGCGCGCAGCGGCGCAGGCGTCACCACGCTCACCGTGCGCAACCCGCGCTATTGGGGCTACAAGGGCGGCTACGCGGCTGCGGAGGCCGCCTGGGGGCTGGTGAACAAAACCGGCGCCGCGGCGACGCCCCCCCTCACGGCGGATATCGAAAATCTGATCTGCGACACGGGCAAAAAAATCAAAATCGAATATGCCAACGTCATCACGGCGCTGGACGGCAACGCGGCCACGGACGCGGGCAAATGGTTCTACAACGAGGACGACGGGTTCTTCTACTACATCGGCAAGCTCGAACCGGGCGATTCCTCCGCGGCGCTGACGACGGGCCTGAAGCTGGACAAAACCGCGGACGCCTCCTACTCCTGCATGAACCTGCAATTCATCGTGAACCTACAGGCGCTGCAGCTGAGCGCGCAGGCCCTTGCGGACGATTGGGGGCTGTCCGGCCAGCTCTTGGCGCACCTGTCGTCCTTCTGCTGACGGACGTTTGAAACGATGAGGAGGTAAGCGTATGAAACCAAAGCGGGGCAGGCGCCCCCCGCGCGGCGCGCGTGTGAAATACTGCGCGGTCGCGCTGGCGG
>WQTL01000315.1 GCA_009786275.1 Bacillota bacterium
AGGGCCTCCAGCTGCCTGGCGCGGCTCCCGCTCGCGCAGACGTCGTTGACCGCGCACAGCAGGCGCGGCCGCCCCCCGCCGGTGTCCAGCACATTGAGCCGGTAGGCCTTGCGCAGCGTGCCGTTTCCGGCCCGCAGCCACTGCGCCGTGCATATGTATCGCAGCCTCTGTTGACGTTTCATCAAACTATCCCCTTGCAATTCCCATTAATTTCCGAATACAACACATTATGTGCTTATTTTCAACTATTTTCAATACAATTATGGTTGATAAAAATGAAGGAAAAAATTCATCGCCGGCGCGATTTGACGCCGCGGGCCGCAACGGGCCTGCGGTTGGCCGCGAAGATCCCCCCCGCCGCGCCGCCCAGGAGCGCCGCCAGCAGCAGCAGCACCGCGTTGACGCCCAGCGTCGCCCGGGAGACCGCCGCCGCCAGCAGCAGCGCCCCCGCGTAGAGCGCCGCGCCGGACAGCAGGCCGGACAGCAGCCCCTGCTTGCGCAGGGGGCGCACGTGCAGATCCCCCGCCAGGAAGGCCGCAGCCGCAGCCAGGGGGATGCCCACCCAGGGCAGGCGCTCCCGCGGCAAATCGAGGCGCAGGCAGACAGCCGCCGCCGCCAGCAGCAGCAGGGCGAACACCGCCAGCCCCGCGCCCGCGCTGACCGCCAGGCGCACCAGCAGGGCTTTTTGGTCTTTTTTGCGCTCCTTATCCGGTTTTTCCGGCTTCCATGTCATGGCGATGGCCTCCCCCACAAAAATAAACTGCCTCATAGATGTGTATGAGGCGGTTTTGGGATTTATGATGGTTTTGTGTAGAGACGCACGGCAGTGCGTCTCCCGAATTACAAACGAATGTATGTGTTTTTTGGGAGACGCATTGCCATGCGTCTCTACATAGCTTACGCCTTCCCCGCGCAGCCGCAGCCCCGTATGCTCTCCGCCGCGGCCTCCTTCACCCGCGCGATGGCGGCCCTGCCCAGCTCCTTCGGGTCGAAGGTCTCCGGCTTTTCCGCCAGCAGGGCCTTGATCCCCCCCGCATACGCCAGCCGCAGCTCCGTGGCGAAGTTGACCTTGCAGATGCCCCGCGCCGCGCAGGCGCGCAAGTCTTCCCGCGTGAGCCCCGACGCCCCGTGCAGCACCAGGGGCGCGTCCACGCGTTCGCGAATTGCCTCGAGGCGCTGTAAGTCCAGTTTTGGGTGTGCGCGATAGACCCCGTGCGCCGTGCCGATGCCCACGGCGAGAAAATCCGCCCCCGTGTACGCGAGAAAATCGGCGGCTTGCTCCGGGTCGGTGCCGGTATCGCTCATGCTTGACAGGCCGTCCTCCGTGCCGCCCACCGCGCCGAGCTCCGCCTCCACGGGGACGCCGCAGGGCGCGGCCAGCTCCGCCACCCGGCGGGTGAGCGCAACGTTTTCCTCGTAGGGCAGGCGCGAGCCGTCGAGCATCAGCGAGGTGTAGCCCGCCCGCAGGGATCGCACGGCTACGCCGTAGCTGTCGCCGTGGTCCAGGTGCAGCGCCACCGGCACGGTGATGTCCTCCATCGCGGCGCGCGCCATGGCGACGTACAGCGCCGCCGAGGCGAAGCGCATCATGAGCGGCGTGGCCTGTAAGATCACCGGCGACCGCAGCTCCTGCGCGGCGGCCAGCACGGCGACGGTCATCTCCATGTTTTCCGCGTTGAAGGCTGCCACGGCGTAGCCGCCCGCTTGGGCCGCCAGGAGCATCTCTTTTGTGGTGACGAGCATGGTTACGAATACCTCTCTTCCAGTGCCTCCACGGCCTCCTCAAATTTCATTGCGCTTTCGGATTTCTCCGCCATGCCAGGTTCGTGCCCGCACACGGCCCGGTATTCGCAGTTGCCGCAGGGGGTGAACACCGCGTTTCGCAGCGGCACTGCGGGGACCGCCCCGCCGCGCATGTTCCCTGCCATCTCCGCCAGAACCTCGTCCGCCGCGCGCCTGAGCTTGCCCAATTGCGCCAGCGAGAGCACGTTGCGCTCCGGCCCCCCCCTGCCCATTTTCGCTGGGAGGTATAGACCGAGGCCGCCCTCCTCCATGGCCAGCAGCACGTCCGCGTCCTCCAGGACGAAGCCCGCCGCGCGGCCTTTCGCCTGCTTTTGGCGTTCGATCTCCTCGGGGGGCATGTCCCGGGACTGGGCGGCCAGCACGGGGTCGCGCGCCTGCTCGTAGAGCACGCCGGCGGGCAGCGCGCCGGCAAAGCCGGGCGCGTCGCTCTCCCACAGGGCGAAGAGATACACCAGCATCTGCAGTCCCAGCCCGTCGAAAATATCCCCCGGCGAGAAATCCTTCCCGCCGGTCTTGTAGTCCACCACCCGGAAGTAGCGCCGCCCGTTGATCTCCGCGCAGTCCACGCGGTCGGCCTTGCCGCCCAGGCGCAGGGTGCCGCCGCCAGGCAGGGTGATTTCGTAGGGCTTTACATCGGAATCACTTGCGATTGACAATTCATAGGCCGCCGGGCGGAACTTGCTTGCCGCGAACTGCGCCAGTATGCGCTCGAGCACCTGCGCGGCGATGTCGTGCAGCCGCCGGTAGAGGTACGCCGCCCGGGCCGGCAGCGCCCCCGCCGGGAAAACCCGCGCGGCGTATTCGTCCATGCAGGCGTCCATCCGGGCGCGCCGCTGGGGCGGAGACATGGCCAGCAGGCCGTCCACGCCGTGCGTGCGCAGCGCCTGCTCCAGGGCGGCGTGCAGCGCGCTGCCCCGCAGCAGGGGATCGAAATCCGCCGTGCGCCGCGCCCGCGCCTTCAGGCCGTAGCGGCAGAAATATTGGAACGCGCAGCGGGCGTAGCTCTCCACCCGGGAGGGCGACATCTCCCGCCCCCCGCGGTACAGGGAATGCGCGGCGTCCTCCGAGATGGCCAGGGCCTCCGGCTTGGCGTTTACGGCGCGTTCAAGAGCCGCCAGCCGGGGCGCGTAGCCCTCTTTGGCCTCGAAATAGGTTCGTAACGCGCCATGGAGCGGGCTGTTCTCATGGTAGGTTTCGCACAGCAGCGCGAAGCCCTCGCTCTCGCCCTCCAGGCGCTCCTCCGGCGGCAATAACTGATAATCACAGACGCGAAGCGAGGAAAAGCTCTCCCGCAGCCAGCGCACCCAGGAGCAGGGCCGCAGCTCCTCCCCGGCGGCGTTGCGCAGCGCCCAGCTGACATACAGGCGCTCCCTTGCCGCCGTCAGCGAACGGTACACGATGAGGCGCTCCATGGCCAGCTGCTTGGGCGCGGGGTCCTGCAAAATCAGCTCGAGCTGTTCCAGCTGCGCCCGTTCGCGGTCATTGATCAGCCCCTCGCGGCCGGGCACCCTGGGGAACACGCCGTCGTTGAAGCCCAGCACGAACACCGCTTTGGGCGAGGGCAGGCGCGCCCGGTCCGCCGCCCCGAAGGTGACGGCGTCCAGGCACTGGGGCAGCTCCCCGAGGGTCTGGTACGACAGCGACAGCGCAAACAGCGCCGCGAAGCGCTGCGCCCCCACGCGCTGTTCGCCTATGGTCTCGGCCAGCTGGTCAAGCAATGCCAGGCACAGCTCCCACACCCGGCTGAGCTCCAGGGCCTCGGCGGGACGGCCGTGCGCCTCCAGGGCTTCTCTTTGCAGGCGCAGCGCGGCAGGGGCCTGTATCTCCTGCAACAGGGCGTCCAACGCGGCCGCGCCCGAGATGCCCGTGCAGTCGCGCATCTCCTCTCGAAAGCGTTCGAGGGGCCCAACGACCTGTTGACGCAAACGATTGAGCGCCTCCAGCTCTTGCGCCGAGGCCTCGTCCGCCGCCTGCCCCAAGCCCTGCGGGTGCGCCGTCCATTCCCGCAGCCAGCCGCCGCCCCGCACGCGCCACAGCAGGGCGTAGTTTTCGAGGGCGGCGACGTCCGTATCGGCCATGCCGGTCAGGTCCGTCTTGAGCCAGCGCATCACCGCGTCCGGCGTGAAGCCCTCCGCCGCGATCTCCAGTGCCGCCGTGACCAGCCGCAGCAGGGGCTGCCCGGCCACGGGCTGGCGGCGGTCCTCGAACACGGGCACGCCGGCACGGCGCAGCGCGGCGTAGAGCGGCCGTGCGTAAGTCTCGGTGTCCCGGGCAAGCACCGCGATGTCGCGGCAGAGCAGGCCGCCCTCCCGCAGCAGGCGCTTGATGTTCCGCGCCGCGCAGGCGCATTCGGCCTCGATGTCCTCGCAGGCGAAGAGCGCGCAGGGGCTTGCCGCAGGGTCATAAGTATCCCCGGCCAGGGCCTGTTCCAGCGCGGCCAGGGCGGGGTTCTCGAAAAAGCGCGGCATGTCCGAAAGCACGATCGGCTTCGCCACGGGCACGCCTGCCTGCTCCGCGAGCCTGCGCAGCTGCGCCGCCGTACGCCGCGTGTGCGCGAAGACGCTTGCGTCCTCCTCAGACTCGTACAGGCTATCAAGCGTGAGCGTCACGTAGACCGCCCCGGCCTGCTCCGTCAGCGCCCCGAGCACCTTCAGCTCCTGCGGGGTGAAGCCCAAAAACGCGTCCGCCGCGACGATCTTCCCCGCGAAGTAGCCCCGGCCCTGCGGGGTCTCCAGCTGCTCGCGCAGGGCTTGCATGGCATCGCCCGCGCCGCCGAATCGCTCTTCCAGCAGCGCGTCGTAGATTTGCAGTATTTCAGCCAATTCCGCCAGCTTGCTCTGCCCCAGCTGCCGCGAAGCGGAGAAAAATTCCGCGGGCGTGACGCCCGAGACGCTCAGCTCCCGGCGCAGGCGCAGCAGGGCGGGGGTCATGCGCTCGTCGGCCCCGGCGAAGCGCTCCAGGCGCTCCCGCGCGGCCTCCAGGGCCAGGGCCATGCACAGGGCCCGCTGGCTGTCGTGCAGGCTATACCCGCCGTGCCCGCCGAACTCCCGGAACAGCGCGTCGCCCAGCCGGGTGAAGCTGAGCACCTCCACCGCCCCCGCGCCGCGCTCGCCCAGCAGCTCCAGCATGGCGCGCTCGTGGGCGAAGGAATCCTGCTCGGGCACGAGGAGGATCATACCGCGATGGCCACCGCGCGCTTTATCGCGCAACAGCCCGTGGAGATATGTCGTCTTGCCGGCCCCGGCGCGGCCCAAAATCATTTGCAGCATAAATCAATTATACCGCAAACATATTACAAAATCAAGCGGCCTGCTCAAATTCCTCCACGCGCTTGGCCAATTGCGCGTGCTCCGCACCGGAGATGGCCGCATGTTTTGGCGGCCTGCGCCGCGACTGCGCGCTGCGCTTGCCCTAAAAGGGCAGCGTCTGGGCTTCGATATAGTACCTGATGGCCTCCTGGGCGGTCTCTTTGTCGAAGGGGAACTGGTTGTCGAGCCGGTACT
>WQTL01000316.1 GCA_009786275.1 Bacillota bacterium
CATCGGAGACCTGACGCGCTGGCTGCTGGAGGACACCGCCCTGCTGGCCATCGCGGGGGCCATGCCGCAGCCCGCCCGCCGCCGCGCGAATCTGCACAAGCTGACGGATTATGCGTTGACCTTCGGCGCGCGTCAAGGGACGCTAAGCGGCTTCCTGCGCTACATGGCCCGCGCGGAGGCCGACGAGACCCTGCTGGCCGTCAACACGGTGTCCGAGACCGCCAACGTGGTGCGCGTCATGAGCATCCACAAGGCCAAGGGCCTGGAATTCCCCGTGTGCATCCTGGCGCAGTGCGCGAAAAAATTCAACCTGATGGATATCCGGCAGGACCCGCTGCTGCTGCACGCGCAGACGGGCCTGGGGCTGCAGCGGCCTGAGGAGGAGACCCGCAGCCGCCTGCAAACCCTGCCCCACGCCGCGCTGCAAACGGAAATCCGCCGGGGGACGCTGAGCGAGGAGCTGCGCCTGCTCTATGTCGCCATGACCCGCGCGAAGGAGCGCCTGGTGCTTCTGTGCGGCGAAAAAAATCCCGGCAGGCGGCTGCAAAGCCTGGCGGCGGGGCTCACCTTTGGGAGCGAGCGCCTGGAGCCCGCGCAGGTGCGGGGGGCGGGCAGCTTCGCGGACTGGCTGCTCAGCGCGTTTTTGCGCCACCCGGATGCCCACATCCTGCGAGAAGCGGCGGGCTTGCCTGAAGATATTGTCCTGCACGCGAAGGAACACATGCGGTTCTATATGCCGAATTCCGGGTTGGAAACGCAATTGCCCGGGCAATCGCAAGAAAAAAACGCCGCGCCCGAACCGGACGATGACCTGCTCGCCTTTGTGCGCGAGCGCCTGGAATACCGCTACCCCCGCGAAACCTTAAGCCGCCTGGCGGCCAAGCGCGCGGTGTCGGAGCTCACGGAAAAGGCAAGCCGGGACGCCTTCGCGTTCACGTCGCGGCCCGCGTTTATACGGGCGGGGGGGATTACGGCCGCGCAGCGGGGCACGGCCATGCACGCCTTTATGCAATACGCGGACTACCGGAACGCCGCGCGGGACTTGGACGGCGAGATCGCCCGCCTGTGCGGGCAGGGCTATCTCACGCAAAAAGACGCCGCCGCGTTGGAAAAAGACAAGCTCGCGCGGTTTTTCGCCGGGCCCTTCGCGGCGCGCATGCTGGCCTCGGGGAACATCATGCGCGAAAAGAAATTCACCCTGCGCATCCCGGCGGCGGAGCTCGGGGACCCCCTTGTGAAGCCGGAGGACGCGGAGGGCGAATACGTCGTGGTGCAGGGGATCATCGACTGCGCCTTCGAGGAGGACGGCGCGCTGGTTCTGCTGGACTACAAGACCGACCGCGTGGAGGAGCTCGCCGTGCTGCGCGAACGCTACGGCGGGCAGCTGGCCTACTACCGCCGGGCGATGCGCGAATGCTTCGGCATGGAGGTGGCGGAGACGCTGATTTACTCGTTCTGGCTGGGGGACTGGGTGGCAATATAGTCGCCAAAACCACATATTTTGCTTGGAGACGCATTGCCATGCGTCTCTACAGATTTATCACGATGCTTCCCTCGATATCCGTGCGGTGCACACGGATTCCCAGGGCCTTGCAGCGTTCGAGCACGGCGGGGCTGGGGTGGCCGTAGCTGTTGCCCGCCCCGCAGGAGATCACGATATTGCCTGGCCGTACCGTGCGCAGCAAATCTTCATTGGAGGAGGTCTTGCTGCCGTGGTGCCCGGCCTTGAGCAGATCGGCCCTTAAGGCCTCGCCGTATGCCTGCAGCAGCGCGGTTTCCGCCTTCTTTTCGGCGTCGCCCATGAACAGGGCGGCGCTGTTTTGCCAGTCCACCCGCAGCACCACGGAGTCGTTGTTGTAATTCTCGCCGTCCTCGCTCAGGGGGCCGAGGATGGTGAAGCTCGCCTCGCCCAGGGCGTATGTATTCCCGGGCTTGGCGTATTCCGCCTTCGTGCCCTCCGCGACAAGCGCGGTGACGGCCTCGAGGAACCGCTCGTAGGTCTGCGTCGTGGGCGTGTTTTCCGGCGAGAACCGCGGGGCGATCACCGTGCCCACGGGGAAGGCCGCCAGCACGCCGTAGGCCAGGCCGCCCATGTGGTCGCTGTGGGGGTGCGTGGAGACCACGTAGTCGAGCTTTTCCGCGCCCAGGCTATGCAAATACTTGATAATCCTGTCCTCGCTGCCGCGCTCGCCGCCGTCGATGAGCAGGAAATGCCCCTGCGCCTCGACGAGCTCGCAGTCGCCCTGCCCGACGTCGATGAAATGCACGGCCACGCCCTCGCCCGGGGCAGGGGAGGGGGGAAAGAGCCAGGTGAAATCGCAGGCGGCGAGGGTGAGGAGAAGAGCCAGAGAGAGCAGGAGGGCTAAAAGGCGGCGTTTGGTCGGCATAGGATACCTCAAAAAAGCGTTTGTATATAATATGCGGGCGGCAAGAATGCCGCCCCTACAGGATGTGCGTTGATGCGGGGTTGTGGTTGCGTTAATCAAATTTCAACAACTGATCGGGCTCCACGCCCAGCGCCCCGGCGATCCTGTAAATCGCGACAATGGACAACCCATAGACCGACGTGCTTTCCAAATGACCGATCGTCGTGTAGCTCAAATCTGCCTTTTCGGCCAATTCAAACTGGCTCATGCCGCGCTTCTTGCGAAGGAACTGAATCTTGAACCCGATATTTTTGACGAATTGGTTTTCTTCCTCTGTGTATGTTTTTCTGCTTATCGGCATTCTTTTTCCTCCCTCAGCATGTTATATATATTCTATCCGAAACACGGCTACATATGAATGCGGTATACAGATAAAACAATGCGGTTAAAATGCAAATCACCGCCGAAACGTGTTTGTTTCGGCGGTGATTCATTATTGAGATTGAAACTGGCTATGTAGAGATGAGGGAGAGGAGGAGGGCAGCGACGCGGCGTTTGGTGGGCATAGGGTACCTCATCATTTGGTTTCATTCATGAGCCATAATATGCTCACATCCAACACCTTAGAAATAACCCTTAATTCGGTGTCCTTTACGTAGCGGTCGCCGTTTTCAATTTTGGAGAGGGTGGATTGCGAGATGTCAATCCCCTCCGTCTGGAGCTTTGCGAGCAGTTGCTGCTGGCTCATCGGCGGATTCTTCATTGCCCTGGCAATCCGCATGCGGTGGCCGATTATATTCGCGTTCATGTTATCACCTGTAAGAATATTTATTACTGTGCTAATTTTATATTAGTGTTCACTGAAATATATTGTTGAACAGAATAAATATTCCTATACAGAATATTTTGCGTAATCGTCAGGATGCCCCCCTTGGGGGGCCGGTGCGCAGTGCCGAGGGGGAAGTGCGGAGCACATAAAAAAACCGCCGAAACGTGTTGTCTCGGCGGCGGTTTTTTTGATTGGTATATCACGGCGTGCATATTTCAGGAACCTTATTCCTCTTCCCCCGAAAAGCTCTTCTTCCCAGGACCCATCGCGCTGTACTCCTGCCACTGCGTGGGGCTCATGAGCACCTTGCGCGGCTTGGCCCCCTCGGGCGGTCCCACGACCCCCCGGGCCTCCAGCAGATCCACCAGGCGCGAAGCCCGGGCATAGCCCAGTTTGAGCTTCTTCTGCAGCATGGTGGTCGAGGCCAGCTGCGCGTTGACGACCACCTCGATGGCGGCGTCGAGCATGGGGTCGTCCTCCTCGCCGGCGTCGTCGCCGGAAAGGTCGAAGCCGCCGCCCTTCTTCTTGCCCCGGGCGGCCTGGGCGGCGAAGCGGTCGATCTCCTCCCACACGCCGTCGTCGTAGCCCTCGCGGCTGGGGTCTTTCTCCTTCACAAAGCTTACGACCTTGCGCACCTCCGCGTCGCTGACGTAGCAGCCCTGCACGCGGATGGCGTTGTTGCCGCCGTTGACGCTGAAGAGCATGTCGCCGTTGCCCAGCAGCTGCTCGGCGCCCATGCTGTTGATGATAGTGCGCGAGTCGATCTGCGAGGCCACGCTCAGCGCGATGCGCCCCGGCAGGTTGCTCTTGATCACGCCGGTGATGACGTCCACGCTCGGGCGCTGGGTGGATACCACCAGGTGGATGCCCGCCGCGCGGCCTTTCTGGGAGAGGCGCTGGATGGAGTCCTCCACGTCGCCGGGGGCCACCATCATCAGGTCGGAAAGCTCGTCGATGAAGATCACCAAGCGGGGCAGGTGCTCCAGGTCGTCCTGCATGGCGGCGATGTTGTTGTAGCTGTCGATGTCCCGCACGTTCTGCTCCGAGATCATGGTGTAGCGCTTTTCCATCGCGTTGACGGCCCAGCCCAGCGCGCCGGCGGCCTTGATGGGGTCGCTCACCACGGGCACCAGCAGGTGCGGAATGCCGCTGTATACGTTGAACTCCACCTGCTTGGGGTCCACCATCACCATCTTCACGTCCTCGGGCGAGGCGTTGTACATCAGGCTGAGGATCAGCGCGTTCATGCACACGGATTTGCCGGAGCCCGTGGTGCCGGCGATGAGCAGGTGCGGCAGCTTGGCCAGGTCCGCGCATACCAGGTCGCCCACGATGTCCTTGCCGAGGGCCACGGTGAGCTTGGATTTCTTCGCCCCCGCGACGAATACCTCGCTGCCCACCAGCTCCCGCAGGGTGACGATGGCGCGTTTCTTGTTGGGGATCTCCACTCCCACGGCGGGCTTGCCGGGGATGGGGGCCTCGATGCGCACCTTGGTGGCGGCCAGCCGCAGGGCGATGTCGTCGGAAAGGGAGGTGATCTTGCTGATTTTGACGCCCTCGGCGGGCCGCAGCTCATAGCGCGTGACGGCCGGGCCGCGGCTGCGCCCCACCAGCTCCACCGATACGCCGAAATTTTCCAGGGTTTTCACCAGGCGGTAGGCGATCTCCTCCTCCTCGCCGCGGTCGGGCAGCACGCCCTGCCCGGGCTTGCCGAGCAGGTCCAGCGAGGGCGGCCGGTAGCCCTGCGCCTGCTGGGGCCCCTCGCCGGATTCCGCCGCGAACGCGTCCACGGTCGCCTTGATGCCCTCCTCCCCCCGCGTTTTTTCGCGGAGCTTCGGCGGGGGCTTTTCCTCCGGCGGCAGCGGCACGATATCCGCCACCGTGGGGATGCGCGCCGGCCCGTCGGCGGGAATCTCTATTTGCCTGCGCTTGAGGCCCTTCCCGCCGTGCTCCTGCCCGATGCGGTCCAGGGCCTCCAGCTCGTCCCCGGTATCTTCGCGGCCACGCTTTTCGGGCTTATCGGGCTTTTCCATCTCGGGGTAGGGCGGGGGCTCCTCGCCCCAGCGCCCGGCGGCCCGGCTGAAGATGGCCCGCTGCAGCGGCGGCAGGGCCATGGGCAGCGCCGCCAGCGAAA
>WQTL01000317.1 GCA_009786275.1 Bacillota bacterium
CTTGGAATCATTTCTCCTTCGGCCTTGCCACCAGCGAGGCCGCCAGCCCGCACAGCACCGCGAAGCCCGTCCCGGCGGCGGCCGCGGTGAACGGCCCCGTCAAAATGCCAATCCAGCCCTTTTCCTCTATGGCCTTTTTCACGCCCTCCACCATCAGGCTGCCGAAGCCCACCAGCGGCACCGTGGCCCCGGCCCCGGCCCACTCGGCAAAGGGCTTGTAGAGCCCAACCGCGCCCAGCACCGCCCCGGCCACCACGAACATCACCAGGATGCGCGCCATGGTCAGCTTGGTGTAGTCCAGCAGAATCTGCCCCACAAAGCATATGGCCCCGCCCACGAGGAAGGCCTTGAGGATGGATAAGAACGTCTCCATGGAATCTCCCCAATCACAGTTTCATCACACATAGTATGAGGCAATCGGCCATGAATTATGAAAAAGATTTCACCGTCGGCATCGTCGGCCTTGGGCTGATGGGGGCCTCCCTGGCCATGGCTTTGGAAGGTTTTAAGGACGCCCGCGTCGTCGGCACGGACATAGACCCGGTCATTTGCCGCCGGGCGATGTGCGACGGCGCGGTCAGCGAGGCGTATATCGACCCGGCCCGGGTGTTCGAGCAAGCCGGCCTGCTGATCTTCTGCGTGTACGCCCATCACATCCCGGCACTTTTGGAAGCCAACGCGAAGCATTTAAAACCCGGCTGCGTCGTCAGTGACATCTGCGGGGTGAAGGGGCCTCTGTATGAAAAAATCATGCCCCTTGTGCCGCAGGGCGCGTCCTACGTGGGCGCGCACCCCATGGCGGGCAAGGAGCTCGACGGCTATGAGAACGCCGAGGCCGGGCTGTACCGGGGCTGCGGCTTCGTGATTGTCCCCACAGAACGCAGCACGCCCGGGGGCGCCGCCCTGCTGCGCGAATTGGCGGAATACATCGGCGCGGCGCGTGTCGCCCTGGCCGAACCCGAAGAGCACGACGCCCTCATCGCCTACACCAGCGACCTGATGCACATCGCGGCGGCGGGGCTGTGCGTGCGCCCCCACCCGGGCTTCGGGCCGGCCTTCGCGGCGGGGGCGTTCCGCGACTCCACGCGCGTGGCGGACATCAACGCCGGGGCGTGGACGGAGCTGCTCATGGACAACCGGGGCAACACGGCGCAGGCCCTGGGGAGGTACATCGAGGATTTGCAGGCCGTAAAAGCGGCGCTGGTCAATGGGGACAGGGAGGCATTGTATGAATTGTTGCGGGAAGCCGGAGAGAATAAAAGAAGGATGAAGAGTATGTAAGATAGCGGAGACGCACTGCCGTGCGTCTCTACACTATAAAGTAGCTTCGTATGTAGAGACGCATGGCAATGCGTCTCCCGAAAAAGAGCAAAATTTTTGCCTAATACCCCTCCAAAAAATCATGTTCCGCCCCGTGCTGCGTGTAAGATATCATCGTATCCAGCCGCACATTGTGCGTACTCTGGAAGATGCACTTCTCCACGTCGGGGTGGGTCTTTTTAATCTGCGCGATGAGGGCCTTCACCTCGCCGCGCTTGGAGGGCCGCTCTTCCCCCGGGGACTGCGTCAGGCGGCAGGCGCAGCGCAGGAACGCAAGCTCGTTATACCGCGCCCAGGCGTAAATGTCCTCCTCGTGCACGCAGTAGAGCGGGCGGATGAGCTCCATGCCGGCGAAATTTTGGCTGCGCAGCTTGGGCGGCATGGTCTGCACCTGCGCGCCGTAGAGCATGCTCATCAGCGTGGTCTCGATGACGTCGTTGAAATGGTGCCCCAGGGCGATCTTGTTGCAGCCCCGGGCCTGCGCCTCCCTGTAGAGATGCCCCCGCCGCATTCTCGCGCACAGGTAACAGGGCGAGCCGCCCTGCTTGGCCACGTAGTCGAAGATATTCGCCTCGAACATTTCCAGGGGGATCTCCAGGCGCGCGGCGTTTTCGAGGATGCTTTGGCGGTTCTCCGGGCTGTAGCCGGGGTCCATGCACAGGAAGGTCAGCGCGAAGGTAAAATCGCTGTGGCGCTGGAGCATCTGCAGCAGCTTGGCCGTGAGGAAGGAGTCCTTCCCGCCGGAAACGCAGACCGCGATATGGTCCCCCGGCTGTATGAGCGCATAGCGCTTGACGGCCCCGGTAAAGGGGTTCCAGATGCTTTTGACGTATTTTTTCTGGATGCTGCGTTCGGCCTGCATGAGATGCACCTCCTGTCGGGGGAAATTATACCATGGAAAAAGAAAAATCGCAAGAAAAATGCTAACCAAACGCAAATCCCCTCCACTATCTGTTTGAACACGCATGGAAAGGAGGCAAAGCCTTGGAGACCGACAGGCGCATCGCGGACGCGGCAAAGACGCTGTTTTCCTACTGCCGCGCGCGTACAAGCACCCGGGAGGAGGCCGAGGACCTTTCGCAGGATATTTTGCTGGAGCTGCTGCGCAGCCGGGACAGCCTGCGCGACGACAGGGCCTTCTACGGCTTTCTGTGGGCGGTGGCGGGCAACGTCTGCAAGAGCTGGTACAAAAAGCGCGCGCGCGGCACGGCGCCCCTGGACGAAAACCACCCGGACGAAGCCCCGCCCATCGCCGCGCTGCTCGAGAAAGAGGGCGACCTGCAGCTGCTGCGGCGCGAACTGGCCCTGCTCGGCGAGCGGCACAGGCGCGTGACGGTGCTGTACTATTTCGAGGGCCTGCGGGTGGCTGGGATCGCGGCGTCGCTGGGCGTTTCCGAGGCCATGGTGAAGTTCCTGCTGTTCAAATCCAGACAGATTTTAAGGGAGGGCATGGACATGGAAAGGACACCCGGAGAACTGAGCTACAACCCGCGCAAAATGTCGCTGCGATTCTGGGGCAACGGCGGCAACCCATTCTGGAAGCTGTGCGACGGCAACCTGCTGGCGCAAAACATCCTGCTGGCCTGCTACAACGACAGGTGTACGGCAGCGGAGATCAGCCTGCAAATCGGCGTGGCGGTCCCCTATCTGGAAAAGGACCTGAAGGCCCTGTGCGAGCATGGCATGCTCACGTGCCGGGGCGGGCGCTACGAGACGAATGTCGTCATTTTCACGAAGGATTTCATCGAAGAAGCTGATTGGAAAACGCAGCCGCTCCAGCGCGAAATGGCGGAGGCCATTCAAACATGCCTGCGCGAAAAGCTGGACGCCGTCAAGGCCGTCGGCTTCCGCCGGGGCGTTGAAGACGGCAACCTGCTGCGCTGGCACATCGCGGCGATCCTCCTCGAAAAGGCTGTTTTCCATAAGTACCAGGACAGCCTGGACATCACCTATCCCACGAAATACAGCGGCTGCGAGGCCTTCGTTTGGGGCGAGGAGGACTACACCAGCCGCTACACGGAATTCGGCGGCTTCGGCACCACGGCGTGCCGCAACGCACAGGGCGATTTGATCCGCTTCCTGGATTACGCCTGCAACGGCCCCATGGACCACTTCTATTTTTTCAACCGCCCCGACAGGGTGAATGTGATCCTCGATATCGCGAATGGCAAAACAGAGTTCAGCGAGAATGACAAAAATGAAATCGCGGAGCTCATCAAGCTGGGCTATGCCGAAAAAGCCGGCGGCAAGCTCAGCCTGCGGCTGCCCGTGTTCACGAAAGAGCAATTCGATGCTTTGCTTGATTTGCTGGACGGCGCGATGGACGAAATCGCGGAGAAAACCCGGGAGGCCATCGAAATTTCTACCGGCGTTCTGGAGCAGCATACGCCCACGGCCATGCAAAAGCAGGCGCAGGCCATCGGCTGGCTGAACATGTTTAACACCTCCGTCTGCGCGCCGGTGCGGATGCTGCTGGACGACGGGACGCTGCGGAAAGCCGCGCAGGGGGAACACCCCACGGCGTATGTGGTGCTGCAATAAAAACCCTTGCATTTTCCCGCGGGGCGTGCTATGATGGAACCAGATTCAAGCGGGAGGAAGGTTGTCCAATATGCAGGCTATCCTTGAAAAAATCTTTTCCCAGAGGGAACTCAACGCCATTTATGACCTCGGGCCGTTCCTCCGGGAGCTGTTCAGCTTCCCCGGGCTCAAGCGCGCGGGGGCTTTGCTGCTGGCCATCTTCGAGATTTTCCCCATGCTGCTCTTCGGCACGCCGCGCACGCCCGTGGGGCCGCGGCTGGACCTCACGGGCTACCATGCCGTGTTCGAGGATAACTTCGACGCGGATACCCTCGACACGGCCAAGTGGGAATACCGCGGCACGGGGACGCGTTCGGGCGGCTTCATGCACCCGGACCAGGTGCGCACGGAGGGCGGCAAGCTCATCCTCACGGCGGAATACCTGGAGGGCGGCGCGTTCGGCCCCGGCTGGTATTCCGGCATGCTGCGCACGGCGGAGGAGTTCACCTACGGCTACTACGAGATGACCTGCGTCTGCTCAAAGGGCGGCGGGTTCTGGAGCGCGTGGTGGCTCAACGCCCAGGGCATGGCCTCGGCGGAGGCTTCCAAGGGCGGCGTGGGCGGCGCGGAGATCGACATCTTCGAGGCCTTCTGCTACAAGGACAAGGTCGGCAAGGACGCCGTTTCGCTGAACGTCCATGTGGGCGGCTACGGGGACGGCCTGCAGTCGCTGCACCTGGGCAGCTGGCGGGGCAAAGACATCTACACGCAGTACAACACCTACGGCCTGCTGTGGACGGAGACGGAGTATATCTTCTACATCAACGGCGTGGAGGCCGTGCGCACGGCCTTCAAAGACGGGGTTTCACGCGCGCCGGAGTACGGGATCATCTCCCTCGAATTGCCCGACGCGGAGGCCCTGAACGAGCAGCCGGGCTTTTCCACACAGTTTGTCGTCGACAGCGTAAGAATCTTGCAAAAGGACTGAAAACATGCCCGACAGCGAAATCGCCGTGAGCGTAATCGTAACCGCGCGCAACGCCCAAAAGACTTTGCCGCGCTGCCTGCGTGCCCTGCAGGGGCAGACGCTGCGGCTGTACGCGGACATGGAAGTGATCGTGGCGGACCGCGGCTCCGGCGACAGGACGCACGAGACCGCCCTGGAATTCCGGCGGGAAAACCCGGATTTTTTCCGGGTCCACCGGCAAACGAACGAAGACCTTTTCTGCGCTCAAAAGACGGGCCTGGCCTTGGCGCGCGGACAATTTATCGCCTTCTGCGGCGCGGGCGAAACCGTGCCGCCCGATACGTTCCGCATGCTGTACGATGCCTGCGAGGAATACGGGTCGCCCTACGCGGGCGTCGGCGGGGCACGTATCTGGGATCCCGCGCTGCGGGGCATACTCGCGCGCAGGGATTTTCTGCTGGACCACGGCCTGCCTGTCAAAACCGGCGGCCGGGCCGAGCAGCTGGCGGCCTACGATACGCTGCG
>WQTL01000318.1 GCA_009786275.1 Bacillota bacterium
TGGCGGCCGTGCTTCTGGCGGCGGCGGGGGGGGCATGGCTCGCCAGCAGGCCGGGCCCGCCCCTGGCGCTGGATGTCAGCGCCCCCTTGGCCGACGACTACGCCCTGTGGGAAGAACGCACCCGCGAGGCGCTTGCCGTTGATCTCTCGGAAAGCCTGGTCAGCGCGGATTCCGGCAGCCTGGCCTGGGGCACGTCCTACGCCGTCAACGCGTATGTCCGGGCCTATCAGGCCACCGGGGATGAAATTTACCTTGAGAAGCCCGCCGGCTATCTCTATGGGATCTTCCAGCTGGCGGAGGACAACGACGGCGACGGCTATCGCAACTGGGGCACGGGGCACTACAGCGGCGACGCGTACGAGGAGTTCTGCGTACACACGGGCGCGCTGCTGACCTCGGCGGGGGAACTGATCAACATGATTTACTCCGTGCCGGGTATGCCGGAGAAGACGGAGCCGGTGTCCGGCATGGCCTACGCCGCGCTGTGCGAATATCTGGTGGAGGAGGCTACGACGCAGCTCATCCCCGCCTTTGACAGCGACTGGGACGAAGCGGCGGGCGTCTACCTCAGCCCGCCGGACAGCAGCTACTTCGAGGGGGACAAGGTCTCCCTGCCCAACAACCAGTTCCTGGCCATGGCCGCCACGCTGATCCAGTTCGCCAAGCTCTCGCCCGGGCACGAGGAATTGTACCTCCGCCGGGCCGAGGCCATGCTGAAGGCCTTCCGCGCCAAGCTGAGGTTCAACGGCGCGGGGAATATCACCGGGTGGAACTACAGGGACTCCTACTTCAAGGGCGACAAGCCCGGCGGGCCGGAGGACTTCTCCCACGGCATGTTTGACGTGCGCGCCGCGATCATGGGCTATGCCAACGGCCTGGTCTTCACGCGGGGGGACATCGCGTCCTTCGCCCGGACATACAAGTCCCTGCTGCGCGGCACGCAGGAGGAGCCGCTGCTGGCCAACAACATGGACGGCGCCGGCACGCAGGACAACACGCTGTACCTGTTCATCTATGACCTGAGCCCATTCGGGGATGCCATATGGCGCGCGGGCCGCCAGACGTCCGTCTTCCGCGGCGCGCCGTCCCAGTCCAATGACGCCGCGCGCATCCTGGCCTATCACGAGCACGCGCCCGCGCCGCTGGCGTTCCATTTGCTTGAAACGCAGTCGAATCACGCCGATAGAATATTGTTCCGCTGGGAGAATTCCATCCATGCCTGCAGGTATACGCTGCAAATCAGCGACGACGAGGGCTTCGCGGAGCTCCTGCTCGACAGGGCGAACATACTCGACACCTGCGCCTTCGTGGAGGGGCTGCCCGAGGGCAGGACGCTGTGCTGGCGGGTGATCGCGGAGAACCAGGGCGGCGGGCGCTATACCAGCGAGACGGGGGAGGTGTTCACATAAAAAAAGAAAAATTTCGCGCGGCGGCACAGATTCTCATGGCCCTGGGGCTTGGCGTTAGCATGTCTTTTGCTTTGCTGTGGTACCGCGACGTGTACGTCAACTGGCAGCCGCGGGTGTTCCCCTTCGCCGTGGCGGTTTTGGCCGCCGGCATTCTCGCGCTGACGCTCCTCGTGCTTTGGGCGCGGGGGGAGAGCAAGGCGATACATTACATATGGAAGCCCCTGCTGTCTATGGCGGTGGGCATGGGGGTGCTCAACGGCGTCTCGTTTTTGATCAACAACGTGATCGGCGGCAGCGGCATGGCCCGGCAGGCCGCCGCGGTGGCGATTCCCCTGTATGTCGTGCAGCTGCTGGCGCTGTACATTTTCATGCTGAAGAAAGCGCCAAGGGCCATTCAAATCACCCTGAGCGCCCTTCTGGCGGCGGGGGCTGTGTACGCCGGCGTGCTCGCCTGGCAGGGCGGCGGGGGGATGCTGTCCTACGCGAAGTACGCGCTGGGGGGCGGCGTGCCCACGGCGGAGCAGTCGGTGAAGACCCGCTCCACCGTCTACACGGCGGAAAAACGCGCGGCAATGCAGGAACAGGCCGGCAGCGAAGAGGCCCTGGCTGTGATTGAAATGGCTGACTTTTACGCGGAGCACATCGGCGAGCTGCGCGGCATGGTGGCGGCGGAGGGCCTGCCGCGCTACTACGCCATCGGCCCGAGCGGGGATACGCAGCGCCACCGCTGCAAATACTGCGGCACGGATCTGCATGAGAAGTTCGGGCGCTACTCCTGGAAAACCGACCCCTTCGGGCATCCCTGGAAGATAAAGTGCCCGGACTGCCAGCGGTGGTTCCCGTCGAATGATTTCGCGGGGTACTACAAGCTGGGGCTGGACGACAACGGGGTGTTTCACTCCGCCATGGCCAAGGAGAAGAATGACGCCCTGGTCGCCCAAGGCGAGGACGGCTATCTCGTCAACCTGCTCTACCCGGAGAAGGGCGAGGGCTGGGGCGTGGACGACGGCTTCGGCTACTACATCGCCTTTTACATCCACGACGGCGTGTGGGACGGCACCGGACAGGCGCGCAAAGGCTCGGTCAGCCAGGCGCTCAGGGACCTGCGGGACGCCTACCTGTACACCGGGGAGGAGAAATACGGCAAGGCGGGGGCCAGCTTGCTCAATAGAATAGCTGACGTCTACCCGAATTTTGACTGGGGCCTGTGGAACGGCTTCCGGGGCCTGGAGGCCAAGGGCACGATCCTGGACGTGGTGTGGGGGAACTACCTCGCGTCGGATTTCTGCCTGGCCTACGACGCGTTCTTCCCCGTCATGGACGAGGCCATGCGGCTGAACATCGAAAACGGCATTTTGCGCGCCGTGTACCGCTTCGCGCGGGAGGGCAAGCTGAAGGGCAATTTCGGCATCACCCAGCAGACGGTGACGGCGGCGGCGGTGGTGCTGGATACCCTGCCCGAAACCGGGGAGTGGCTGGACTACGTGATGGCCTACGGCGGCGGCGACGTGATGGGCAAGCTCATCGACGTGGTGGACCGCGACGGCATGGGCGACGAGGCCTCCCCCAGCTACAACTCCATCTGGGTCAACTACCTCATCGATATGGCGGAGCTCCTGGACGGCTACGACACCTACCCCGCCGCCGACCTCTACCGGAACCCGAAGTTCGTGCAGATGCTCTACGCCCAGCTGCCGGTGATCATGGGCGGCTACTACAGCGCGCAGATCGGGGACTCGGGCCAGACGGCCTGCCGCAGCGTCTATATGCAGCAGAGCACTGCAATGAAAGCCTTACAGGCCACGGGCGACCCCGTGTTCCGGCAGTTCCTGGACGGCGAGCTGGATTTGGGCAGCACGCTGATGGCGGGCTACGGCCTGGCGGCGCTGCGCAACGGACAAAAGAGCGACTTCTGGGTGTATTTCGGGCAGACCGCCGGGCACGGCCACGCGGATTCCCTCAACCTTGGCTTTGATGCCTTCGGCCTGAACATGGCCCCGGAGCTCGGCTACCCGGTTGCCACCGCCGACGACCCCCACGACGTGCAGTGGCTGAAATCCACGCTCTCGCACAACACCGTGTTCGTCGACGGCAAAATACAGCCCAGGGACCGCTCGGTCCCCCGGGGCTTCCCCCTGCACTTCGACGACGCGGGCCGTGTGAAGGTGATGGACATCGACGACAGCCCGGCCTACCCCCAGGTGAGCGAATACAGGCGCACGGTGGTGATGGTGGAAGTGGACGATGACGTCAGCTATGGCGTGGATTTCTTCCGCGTCACCGGCGGGGATGACCACATCTATAGCTTCCATTCGCAGTCGGACGAGATTTTCGGGACCGAGGGCCTTGTGCTTGTCGCGCAAAAGGGCGGCTCCTACGTCGGGGCGGACGTGCCCTGCGGGCCGAACGACACCTGCCCCCCGGGCTTCAGCTGGCTGGACAACGTGCGCCGGGCGAAAAATCCCGGCGGGGCGTTTGCGGTGGATTTCGCCGTGAAGGACTTCCAGGGCGTGCTGGAGGACGGCGCGGGCCTGCACCTGCGCATGACTCAGCTGAACACCGACTTGAGCGAGCTTGCCATCGCCAGGGGCATGCCGCCGGGGCTCCTTGGCAACCCGGAATACCTCGAGTATGTCCTGGCCCGCAGGACGGGGAAGAACCTCGATTCGCTGTTCACGACAGTGTTCGAGCCCTACAGGAACGAGCGCTATATCGCGCATATCGAGGCCGTGCCGCAGGGCGTGAAACTCACGCACACGAATGGCCGGGTGGACGTGATCGAATACATGCCGGACGATTGCTTTGTACGCGTATTGATTTACGCGCCGGACGGCAGCCTTGAATATAGCTATATGAACGACGCGCAGGCCTATACCGGCAAGGTGGTTGACTTCACGAAGGAGCTGTCGCTGGGGAATTCCATCACGGTCAAGCTTGACCGGGCCGTTGACCTAAAAGCCCTGGCCGGGCAGCATATTTACATCGACAACGACGGCAAGCAGAACGGCGTGTATAAGATCGAAAGCGCGCGCGGGGGGAACGACGGTAGCATGACGCTGGACATCGGCCGGGTTTCCTTGATACGGGGCCTGAAGGACAAGGGCGATTTGAACAAATTTGTCTATAACATCAAGGCGGGGCAGGCGTTCAGGATCCCCATGCCCCAAGTGACAGGAGACCGATGATGCATACACAGCCGGCGATCCACGGGGGAAAGCCCGTGAAAACCACGCCCTTCGGCACGGGGAAGCGCTTCGGCGCGGAGGAGCTCGAGCAGCTGCGGGAGGCCCTGGAGCAGCAGACCCTCTTCTACTGGCACGGGAAAAAAGTCAGGGGCTTTTGCGAAAAGCTGGCGGGCATCTACGGCATGCCCTACTGCGCGGCTGCGTCCTCGGGCACGGCGGCCATCCACACGGCCCTGGGCGCGCTGGGCATAGCCGCGGGGGACGAGGTGATCACCACCCCCATCACGGACATGGGCACGCTCATCGGCATCCTCTACCAGAACGCCGTCCCGGTGTTCGCGGACCTGGACCCCCACACCTACAACCCGGACCCCAAGTCAATCGAGGACTGTATCACTGAAAAAACCAAGGCCATCGTGGTGGTGCACCTGGCGGGCAACCCGGCGGACATGGACGCCGTCATGGACATCGCCGCGCGGCATAACCTCAAGGTGATCGAGGACTGCGCGCAGAGCTGGCTCGCCTCCTATAAGGGTAAATGGGTCGGTACCATCGGCGACATCGGCTGTTTTTCGACAAACGAGTTCAAGCATATCTCCACCGGCGACGGCGGCGCCCTGCTCACGCGCGACGAGCTGCTGTACCGCAAGGCGCTCATGTTCGCCGACAAGAACTACGACAGGATCGGCGGTATGCCGATCCGCAACTGCGAGGCCCTCGCGCCCAACTACCGCATGAC
>WQTL01000319.1 GCA_009786275.1 Bacillota bacterium
CGCAACCGGTGAGGGCGCCGCCGGGAGCACGACGAACACCAGCGGCGGCGCTTCAACCACTGCCGGCGGAACGGGAAGCGGCGGTGGCGGCGGAGGAGGCGGTGGTTGCAGAGGATGGACATCAAGCGACGGTGCTGTTGGCACCGGCGGCGCTGGTGGGGTTCTGACGCATAATAACAGCGGAACCGTTTACTATGGCGGTGGGGCCGGCGGCGGCGGCGCTGGTGGCGTTAACGATGATGCCCCCGGCGGTAAAGGCGGCGGACAAATTGGTGGCACTGGTGCGAAGAACGGTGGCAGCGGAAGCGCTCTCTTAGGAGGCGACGGGAATAGCCGGTCGGGCGCTGGCGGCGGCGGCTATGCGGGCGGGGCCGGCGGCGGCCATAATCATACAGATTGCGCAGGCGGCGGCGCGGGGGGCGGAAGTTCTTACCTGCAGACTTTCGTATACCCGCTCGCGCACGAAGCTGCCGGCGCGTGCAACCCAACTTGCGTATGTTTGCAGTATCTTCCCGACAAACCCAGTACCAACAGCATTTGGTATGGCCAGACAAGCCCCACTATAAGCGTCAGCTACGGCAACGGCTATGTCTGGATCATGTATCTCGGCGCACGGCACCCCGGCGACACCCAGGCAATAACGCCTGAAAAGGGTATTGCCGACAGCGGCGGATATGTCGACATCAGCTAGCTTATCTGTATTTCTATGCGCTTTTTTCTCGCGTATAATCCGCATCGGCAGGGCATTGCGCTCTGCCGGTGCCTTTGCTTTGCAATACCGCAAGGGCGGGAGCCTGGCTGCTTGGCGGGCATATTCTTAACGAGCGAGTTTTATGTACCACCTTTTCTCCAGCGCCAGCATGGCCATCAAAAATCCATCCGCCTCTCCCCGTGTCATCTGCAGCGGGTCGCCCTCGCGTATTCTCATGGTCCTGCGGATCTCTTTCGGTATTACCACGCGGCCAAGGTCGTCGATGCGCCGCACAATCCCGGTTGCCTTCATGCTTCCATCATCCTTACATTGAATTTTGTGGACGTTACAGAAGATAGTATTTCTGCTTATTGGAAGGTTATGCAGGGTTTGGGAATGGCGGGTTTTGGTAAATGCGGTTCACGCTTCGCTCTCCGCGCCGAGCAGCGCCGCGAAGACCTGCGCGACCGCGCCGGCCGCACCCGGCCCCGGTGAGAGCAGCTCCGCGTAGTGGTCGTAGGCCCAGATGCCCATGAGCCTGTACGCGAGAAAGTCCGGCACATAGAACATGAGGTAGTCGCTGTCGGGGATCACATAGCCGACTTCGTCGTTGCACAGGCCGAACACCAGCACCTCGCGGCCCGCGCTTTGGCTGAGGGTGGGGGGCTCGAAATCCCGCTGGCGGATGGCGAAGCGCGCCGCGGTGTCGCCGCCGCCCCAGGCCAGGCCGGGGGTGATCTCCCCGGGCATGAGCGCCACCGCCGCCGCGCCGCCGCCCAGCTCCAGGCAGCCGACCTCCGTCATGCCCAGCAGCTTGCCGCCTTCGCCGCGCAGCAGGCTGAAGTTCAGCATGCCGCGCTTGGCCGCGAAGCGCACCACCGGGTTCTCCATCTCCAACCGCATTTCGCTCAGGCGGATGCGCAGCCGCGGCGCCAGCTCCGTCTCGGCGGCGGCGCCGCTGTTGCGCATCATCGTGACGAGCCGCCCGTAGGCGTAGCCGTGCTCGTTTTCCGGGTCGGTCAGTGTATTTTGCGCGATCTCCTCCGGCGGCATGGTCATGGCAAGGGCGATGGCCGCGATGTCCCGGCCGATGAACCTGACGCGCCTGTCGTGCAGGACATATGCGCGGTCCTCATAGGGGATGGGCTCGCCGTTTTCGTCCAGATTCTCGCCCGGCGGGGGGCTGTAACCGGGGTTGATCCCGTTCACCGCGCCGTTGAGGAACATCATGTTCGCCCCCGCCGCGTTGATGAGCTCCTCCATATAATAGATGAAGTCGCCGGAAAGGCTGTCCGCGGCCCAGCCGCCGTGTTTGTAGCCCGCGATGAAGGGGTGCGCGGCGAAGTTGAGCAGCAGGGTCTCCTTCGACCGCGGATCCAGGGGCACGAAGCGCAGCTTGTTGAGCTTCGTCGGGACGGATTGCCACATGCGGCGGTTGTGGACATAGCCGAACAGGCCGTATTCCTCCGCCGGAACCCGCTCCATCTGCTCCTCCCATTTGCGGTCCCACTCGTCGTCCCATTCGTCGGTTTCCCCGTCAAAGCCGATCATCTCGTCGTATTTGCGGTAAAACGCGTCCACGTCCATGTTGCTCTGCCCGAGCTGCGACAGATAGAGCTTGCCGGGCTCCATCGCCGCGACCGCCGCGCGTATGGCCCCGGCGACCCTTTCGTTGGCGAAGGCGATGTAGTCCTCGTCCACCTTGCCGCCCTTGCTGTAAAAGCCGACGGTGTCCACGGCGCTGTGGACGTGCGTGGCGGCGATATTGACGCTCTGCAGGCCCATATCGGCCACCAGGGCGCGTATCTGCCGCACCTGCCGGTTCGTCACGCCGATGGTGTCCACCGCCGCGAATACGCTGACGCCCTCGCCGGTACCCAAGGCGATCACGCGTACCTTGAGCTCATCCAGCTTGGATTTCAGTTTACGCGCGGGGATGGAGATATTGCCGCCCTCGTAGTAGGTCTTGGTCTCCCAGTCCTCCGGCGTGACGAGGGCCTGGGCATAGCCCAGCTGCCAGGCCTCGCCCTCGCTTTCGCCGCCGGGATAGAAGTGCTCGCTCCGATAGTCCGCGATGTCGGGGAGGTCCTTCGGCGCGGGCGCGAAGGCGTTGAGGAGCGCACCCCAGCCGTGCATCCAGCGCTCGCCCACGACGGCGCGGCGCAGGGTTTTCGTGGCGTCGGCGGGCAGGGGCTGCGGATGAAAGCCCACGCTTGCCGCGAAGGGCACCGCGGTGAGCAGGAATACCAGCGACGCCAGGACGATCAGGAGGATCACCAGCACGCGCAGCGCGCGCCTGAGAATGCGTTTCAGGATGGCCATGTGTATTTTCTCCTTTATGCAAATATGCTTTCGGGCGGGAGGCCCCTACCACCCCGCCATGTAGCGTCCCAGCGCGTTTTCGATGCCCCGGGCCACGCTGTTGGGGTCGTCCATGAGCTTGTCGCAGGCCACGCGGAAGACCATCACGCCCCCCGCGCCGCTGAACAGGGCGTAGGCGGTCTTGTCCCCCGCCAGGGCCGGGGCGCAGAACGTGCCGTCGTAAATCTGCCCGCCGTCGGGCACGTTGTAGTATTTGCTGTCCCAATAATTCGCCGTTTCGAGGCCGCGCCAGGCGGCCCAGAAGGGCGAGCCGTTCACCGGGCGGCCGTAGGCGGCGATGCCAATGTTGATCTTCGCGATGTCCGCGCCGTTTTCAATGAAAGCCCGCAGGCCCTCCTGGGCCTGCTGCAGGCCGGACTGGTAGCCGTCGATGTCCCTGCCGTCGTAGGCCATGAACTGGATCTGGTCGAAGCGCTGTAAAATGTCCTTGCGCATGCCCAGCGCCCAGGCCGAAAGCGCGCCGGAGAGGATCGCGTTGGGATTATAGGCCTTCAAGCCGTCGTCCAGGCGGGCGATGAACTTGTCGAATACGAGCCAGTCCTCCTCGGTGCGGGGGTATTCCCAGTCGATATCCGCGCCGTCCAGGCCATATTTCTCGACGAAGGCGGCGGTCTGGTCGGCGATGCGCTCCCAGTGCCGGGCCATGTAGGCGTTCACGCCGTTCTCCTCGTCCTGCCAGGAGCCGTCCGCCAAGGTGGCGGCGATGAGCTTCACCGCGTGGTCAAGATTGGACCGGTGCGAGATGATTTCCTTCAGCGCGGCCAGCTCCCGGGCGAAACCCGCCTCGCCCTGGCTGCCGAACCGCAGATTGCCGTCCGCGTCCCAGTGCACCGCGCCGAACACGATGACCGTGCTGTAGACGTCGTAATAGCGCGCGTAATTGCGCACGTATTCCTCGCCCTTGGCAAAAATTTCGGTGGGCACGTCGCCGTCCAGGCGCTGGTAGGCCGTGACCTCGAAATGGTCAACAGAGCGCTTCGGCTCGTTGTAGAGCTTCAGCGAACGAATCTGCGCGGGTGCCTCGTCGGAGCGGAATTTATCGATGGAAAGGCGCACGCGGCCGGTGGTCACGGGGCCGAAGCCGCACAGGCGCAGGGCCTGGATTTTTTCGTTTTGATAGACGGTGACCCATTCGCCCTGCACCAGGGCCTGCAGGCGGAAATACTGCACCTCGTTGCCGACCTCCTCGATGACGGCGGTGTTGAAGGTGCTCACCCGCGCCAGCTGGAGCTCCACAGCGGCGTTGTTGGCGTCCGGGTGCCCCTCGGCGGGGCGGCGCGCGGGGGACTGCGGCGTCCAGCAGGCGTCGTTGTCCTCCAAAAGATGCACCGCGTCCGGCACCTCCTCCTGCTTGAGGCTCTCCCGCAGGACGGCGGCGCCCTGTATCAGGTCGGGCGATTGCAGCGTGACGGGCGGCAGGGGCGCTTCGGCTTTGTCTTTTTTGGCGCAGGCCGCCGTACCGCACAGCAGTGCCAGCGCGCAGAGGGCGCCGATGGCTCGTTTCATGGGAACCCTCTTTCTAGCGGACGGTCTCGTCCATCAGCTGTTCGTTGGCGCTGTCCCAGGCCAGCAGGCGCACGCCGCCGCCGGCGCTCACCTGCGCCATGGAGCAGACATACAGGCCGCTGTAGCTGCCGTCCTTCGGCCCGCCCGCGACGAAGAGGGGACAGGGCGGCAAATACTCGCCCGTGCCCGGCGCGTCCAGGTGCAGCGCGTGCTCGTGGCCGCTGAACTGCATGTCCGCGCCCAGGCGTTCGAGCTCGCCGTAAAAGCGCGCGCGCTGGTCGTCACCGCCGAATTCCGGCCGGTGCACCGCCGCGAAGTGGAAGGCCTCCTCCCCGGGCTGCAAAGATTCCAGCCAGGCGAGCTGCTCCTCGCGATAGACGTCGTTCTCCGAATTGGCCGTGCCCCGGACATATTCGCTGCGGTCGAAGCGCTCGCCGGCCCAGTCCACGCTGTCGCAGACGGTGAAGAGGTAATCGCCGCGCCGCGTTTGGTAATAGAAGCGGTCGAGCCCCAGGCCGGGAAAGACAAGCTCGGTCATCTCGCCGTAGGTCTCGTGGTTGCCGCGCGTGTAAATCGCGGGAATTTCGCTTTTCGTCACGTCCGCGCCGGCGGCGATGGTGTTGAGGATGAACTCGTCCTCGCTGTTGTAGTTGCTCGCGTAGTCGCCCAGCATCAGGAAGAGGTCGGGCTCCGGGAAATTCGCCGAGGCGGTGAGGAGCTTTTCCGGCTGGTCGTGCCAGTCCGTGGCGAGGAGGATGTT
>WQTL01000320.1 GCA_009786275.1 Bacillota bacterium
CCCGCCGCAAGGTGCGCCGGGACGACCGCGAGACGGGCCTGATCAGGGCCTCGGTGGAGTACGACCCGCTGTGGCTGGAAAACGACGTCGTCGTGCCCCTGGCCTCGGCGCTGTACCCCGCAGGCCAGCCCTGGAAAACCTACGGCGCCGAAGAGGAAATCAAGCCGGGCGTGTGGCATGTGATGCCCACGAAATACGGCGTGGACCACGGCTACTACTGCGGCTGGGACCCGAACAACCAGGACTTCGAGGAGCTGGTGGCGTTTTACGTGAAGCACATCGCGCTGCTGGAGGGGATCTGCAAGCCCAAGGAAGCCGCGGCGGCGTGAACTTCCACGCTGTTTTCACATAATTTTTAGCAAAATTTTTCATTTCTCTCTTGCAATTTGACGAAAACCAGTGTACAATATGTACAAAGACTGGCAGACTATTCTCTGCCCAGAGGAGTATGTACCATGTCAAATCGCTTGTATCAGGGAATGTTGCCGCGCCTGAGCGATACCGCCGAGCGCGTGGTGGGGATGATCGACGAGGCCGGCACCGTGTTCGCCTGCGGCGAGCCGGAGCGCATCGGCGAGCTGGCCGACGTGGACGTCGCGCAGGTGTTCCTGGCCGGGGGGCCCGTGGCCTTGGCGGGCAACACCTATTGCCGCCTGGACGACCAGACCAACGCGCCCTTCGCCGTGTTCGTGGAGGGCACCGACGCCCACGCCGTGAGCTGCGCGCGCCTGTGCGCCGTCACCCTCAGCTGCATCGACGAATACGCCGGGGAGCGCTACGACCGCGCGAACTTCATCAAGAACGTCATCCTGGACAACATCCTGCCCGGGGATATTTACCTGCGCACGCGCGAATTGCATTTCAACAACGACGTGCCCCGCGCCGTGCTGCTGCTGCGCATGTCCGGCTCCACCGAGGTCCCCGTGTTCGAGGCCGTGCAGAGCCTGTTCCCCGACCGCAGCAAGGACTTCGCCATCAACGTCAGCGAGACGGACATCGCCCTGGTCAAGGAGCTGCGCCCCGGCATGGACGGCCGGGACCTGGAAAAGCTCGCCCGCTCCATCGCCGACGCCGTGAGCCCCGAATACGACGGGCAGCCCTTCGTGGGCATCGGCTCCATCGTCAACAGCCTGGCGGAGCTGGCCGCGTCCTACAAGGAGGCCCAGGTCTCCCTGGAGGTGGGCAAGGTCTTCGACACCGAAAAGAAGATCATCAGCTACGACTTCCTGGGCATCGCCCGCCTGATCTACCAGCTGCCCAAGCGCCTGTGCGGCATGTTCCTCCAGGAGGTCTTCAAGCGCGGCACCATCGATTCCCTGGACCAGGAGACGCTCTTCACCATCCAGAAGTTCTTCGAGAACAACCTGAACGTCTCCGAGACCTCGCGCAAGCTTTTCGTCCACAGAAATACCCTGGTGTACCGTTTGGAGAAGATCAAAAAGCTCACCGGCCTGGATTTGCGCGAATTCGACGACGCCATCGTGTTCAAGGTGGCCCTGATGGTGAAGAAATACCTGGACGCGAAACCCGTTAGATATTAGACGCCGGATGCCAGACATTAGACCCGCTTGCGGCAGGTTGTGTGTCTACCGATAAGGGTCTAAAATCTAATTGTCTAAAATCTAAAGTCTAGCATTGGGCGGAGCATTCCGCCCATTGCCCATGTTTAAGGCCCGGCAAATCCAGGGGATTTTCTTGCATTAAATTGTGAAATTTGCGGAATCCCGGGCGAAACCGAAGAAATTTCCCGAAAGGATGAGGATATATGATTGATTTCCGCGACGTAACGAAGGAGTACCCCAACGGGACGGTCGCCCTGCAGGACGTCAACCTGCACATCGCCCCCCGGGAGTTCGTGTTCGTGGTGGGCGCCTCGGGCGCGGGCAAGAGCACCTTCCTTAAGCTTCTGCTGCACGAGGAGGTCCCCACCAGCGGCTCCATCCGCGTGGGGCGCTTCGACCTGAACAGCCTGACGCAAAAGCAGATCCCCCTGTTCCGGCGGCAGCTGGGCGTGGTGTTCCAGGACTTCCGGCTGATTCCCGGCATGGACGTATACGACAACATCGCCTTCGCCATGCGCGTGGTGGGCACCAAGGACAAGGCGATCCGGGAACGCGTCAATTACCTGTTGCAGCTCGTGGGCCTAAGCCTGAAGATTCACTGCAAGCCCAACGAGCTCTCGGGCGGGGAGCAGCAGCGCGTGGCCATCGCCCGCGCGCTGGCGAACATGCCCGACCTCATCATCGCCGACGAGCCCACGGGGAATATCGACCCGCGCATGAGCCAGGAGATCCTGGACCTGTTCGTGCGGCTCAACGAGGCGGGCACCACCGTGGTGATGGTGACGCACGAGCACAACCTGGTGCGGCAGTACAACAAGCGCATCATCATCCTGGAAAACGGCGTGATCGCCGCGGACGGCGGGCTGCGCCAGCCCCTGTCCCCGCCGCAGATGGGCAACGCGTGGCCGCCCAAACCCTGGCATGTCCCGGAGCCGGCCATCGGAAGATACGAGGCGATGTAGGAAAGGAAGTGATTTTATGGGTGGCGGCAGCGGGCGCGTATACCTTACGCGCATGGGACTGCGCAATGTCCACAACAACCGCACCATGTCCGTGGCCTCGGTGCTGGTGCTGATCTCCTGCCTGATGCTCATCGGTCTGGTGACGCTGCTGGCGGTGAACTTCAACCTGATGTTCTCGCAGTTCAGCTCCCGCAACGTGGTGATGGCCTACCTGGTGCCGGGGCAGGACCGGGGGACGATAGACGAACTGAAACTGAAAATCGAGGCCCTGCCCACCGTGGGCGGCTGCGAGTACGTCTCCAGCCAGCAGGCCTTCGAGAGCGTCATGCGGCGCAACGAAAGCGACTTCAAGCTCCTGCAGGACGTGGACCCGGCCTTCATGCCCGACGGCTTCGAGGTCACGCCCCTCAGCCAGTCGCAGCTGGAAAGCACCGTGGAGCAGCTGCAGCAGCTGGACCCCGCCATCGAGAGCGTGCGGCACTTCCAGGGCGTGGCGGCCCAGCTTTCGGCGCTGGAAAAGGCCCTGACGATCCTCGGCGCGGCGGTGATCGGCATCCTGCTGCTGGTTTCGGTGTTCATCATCTCCAGCACGGTGCAGACCACGATGTACGCCCGCCAGCAGGAGATCAAGGTGATGAAGAGCGTGGGCGCCTCGCCCGCGTTCATCCGCTGGCCCTTCCTGGTGGAGGGCGTGGTGCTGGGGCTGGCGGGCTCCGCCGCGGCGCTGCTGGTGGTATTCCTGGTCTACCTGGGGATGGACAAGGTCCTGGAGCCCCTGCTGGATACCCTGCTGGGCGGCTACCGCCTGGCACCCTTCAAAGACCAGCTGAAGCTGCTGTTGCCCGGGTTCTTCGCGGTTGGCGTGCTCACGGGCGGCGTGGGGAGCATGGTCTCCATCACGCGGTATTTAAAGGAGAAGGTATATGAAAAATCGGAACTGGAAGATTAAATTCGCTTCGCTTCTGTTGATGATAGCGACAATAGCCGGCAGCCTGTTTATGCCGGCCGCGGCCGCGCCGCAGACCCAGGAGGAGATCGAGAAGGAGCTGGCGGCCATCGAGCAGCGCATCGCCGAGCAGGAGAAGCGCATCGAGGAGCTGAAGGACAAGAAGGCCGGCCAGCAGGAGCTGCTGCCCGCCCTGGAGCAGAAGATGGAGGAGGTGGAGGCCAAGACCGCCATCATCGACGGGGAGCTGGGCCGCCTGAACACGAGCATCTCGGGGCTGAAGGTCCGGGTGGATTCCCTGAGCGCCGACATCGCCGCCTGCGAGGCGGAAATCGAGCGGATGGACCTGGAGACCGCCGCCAAGGAGGCGGAAATCAAGGCCATGCAGCTGCAGCTGATGGCCCGTTTGCGCGAGCAGTACATGAACGGCCCGGTATCCAACCTGCAGCTGGTCCTGTCGAGCTCGGACCTCACCGCCCTGATGGCCTCCACGGAGTATATCCGCCGCAAGGCCGCCGCCGACGCGAAGCTGCGCGACGACCTTGAGCAGGAGATGGCCCGGCTCAAGGTGCTGCAGGACCAGCAGCGCGAGCAGCAGACCGTCCTGGAGGGCAAGCGCACCGACCTGCAGAAGCAGAGCGCCGTGCTGGTTTCGGAGTCCCTGAAGCAGCGGGAGAAGAAGGGCGAGCTGGAGGCCCAGCAGGACAAGATCTCCTCCACCAAGCAGGAGATCTTCGGCATCATCGACAACCTGGATAAGCAGACCGCGGAATCCAGGCGCATCATCGAGAAGGAGATGCGCGCCCAGGAGGAGTTCGAACGCAAGCTGGACGCCCTGCTGGCCGACAAGCTGGCCACCGGCGTGATCGACAAGGACATCACCAACGACGGCAAGATGATCTGGCCCTTCCCCTACAAGGGCTGCTACATCAGCAGCTACTTCGGCGAGGTGAGCAGCATACGCAACGGGCGCTCCCACGCGGGCATCGACATTACCATCGGGGATAAATCGCGCAACTACCAGATCATCTGCGCCCTGGACGGGGTGGTGGTGGACCACGGCTTCCAGAGCTCCATGGGCAACTACGTGGTCATCGTGCACGGCTATTACGCACCCAAGGGCAAGTACATCAAGACCACCTACATGCACATGGCCAACGGCAGCCTCACCGTGACAAACAACGCCAAAATCAAGGCCGGCACCCCCATCGGCATCATGGGCAGCACCGGCAACAGCACCGGCCCGCACCTGCATTTCCAGGTCAACGAGTTCACCGATTCCAGCATGAAGAACTCCAGCGCGGTGAACCCGCTGAACTATGTGAAGAATACGTACGGGTAAGATGCAGTGCTCCGCAACACCCCCTCGGCGCGGGGTCAGCGCTCCGCATTATCCGGCTTCCGCCAGCCCGTATTTCACTTTGACGCGGTCCAGCTTTTCCAGCATGGGCCGCGCGGCCACGGCCAAAAAGAGGGTCGTCGCCAAGGCGTGGATGAGGTTGAAGGGCAGCCCCTGCAGGTAGATCGCCAGCACCCCGGCGCGGGTGGGCTCCGGCAGGAACATCAATGCCGACTGCCCGTCCAGCAGCCCGCCGTAGATCACGAACGTCGCCAGCCCGCCGAACACGCACAGCGCCGCCCGGCCGCGCAGTAAAACGCCTTTTTTGAACAGCACCCCCGCCAAAAAGCCGATGGTCCCGAAGGCGAACATCTGCCAGGGGGTCCATGGCCCCTGCCCGAAGAGCATGTTGCTTACAAACCCCGTGAGCGCCCCCACCAAAAACCCCGCCTCGCCGCCGAAGGCCACCCCCGCGATGATCACCATCGCGGCCACGGGTTTAAACTGCGGCAGCATGAAAAACGCCGAGCGCCCCGCCACGGCCAGGGC
>WQTL01000321.1 GCA_009786275.1 Bacillota bacterium
GCCCGAGGGGTAGGAGCCCTCCGGCAGGGAGGCCTTGATCAATACGCTGCCGTCGTCGTCCGCCGCGCCGATGTCGGTGACGGTGGCCTGGGCGCGCTGGTCGCGGCCGTCGCTCTTGTAGGTCAGGGTGCCGGTATCGCCCGCAGCCAAGGTGGCCGCGTTGGCTGCGGTGGTCCGCGCGGCGTAGTAAAACCCCGCGTCGCCCCGGGCCAGCCGCGCCGCGGAGACCCGCTCCTGGGTTTTGCCCGTGCCCATGATGGACTGCACCGTGCCTTCGATGGGGGCCAGCAGCTTGCCGTCCATCTCGAGGATTTCCTCCAGCAGGGCGGCGGTTTTCTCCTGCGATTCGATATCCGCCTTGAGGGTGATGATCTCGTTTTGGGTTTGCAGGGCGCTGTTTTCGGCGGCGCGCTCCTTGTCGGCGGCGTCGCGTTTGGCCTGCTCCAAATCGCGCCCGGCCTTATCGACGTTCCGCGAGGCGCTGAGCAGCTGGTCCTCCGCGCTGCGCTTGTTGTCCTCCAGGGCGCGCCCCGCCGAATCCAGCGCGCGCTGCGCGGAATCGACGCTGTTCTGCGCCGATATGACGCCCTGCTGGGTGGTGAGGTCCGCGGTGAACCTGGCGGCCCTGAGCTCCGACTGGGCTTTGTCCAGGTCCTCCTGCGCCTGCGCCGCGGCCAGGGGCTCCGCGGCGCTATCCAGGGCCCTTTGGGCGCTGTCCGCCTTGGCCTGCGCGGCGTTCACCAGGTCCTCCCTGGCCTTGAGCAGCGCCAGGGCGTAGTCCGCCTGGGCCTCCCACAGCGCGGCCTTGGCCGTGTCGCAGTCCGCCTGCGCGCGCTCCCCCGAGACCTTGAGCTTGTCCGCCAGGCGGTTATAGTCCGTCTGGGCCTGCGACAGCGAGAGCTGCGCGTTGGCCACGGCGGTGGTCGTATCGGCCGCCGCACCGTTTTCGGCGATGGCCAGCTTGTTCTTCGCGATGGCGAGGCTGTTTTTCTGGGACTTGAGCTGGTCGCGCACGTCCTGCGCGTCGAACTCCAGCAGGACGTCGCCCTCCTCCACAAGCTGGCCGGGCTCCGCCTTGGCCGCTGTGACATAGAGGTTCCCCGGCAGGGTGATGTCCAGGTCCTCCATGGGCTTGATGGCGCCGGTGAGTGTCACGCGCTCGGTGATCACCCCGGAGGAGGGCTTTTCGGCCTGCACGGCGGCGGTGGTCATGCCCTCCGCCGCGCGGGAGACCACCGTGAACACCAGCATCAGCCCGAAGAACCCCGCGAGCAGCTTGGCCGCCGTGCGCTGGGTCTTATTTTGAATCTTCGGCAATTTGGGCAGCTTCATGGAAAATTCTCCCGCAAACCACTATTTTTCATCCAGGTAAAGCTTCGTATCCGCCACGATCTTCGCCGCGGCCTCCTCGGGGGTCATGGAGCCGTCCAGCAGGGATTTCATCCGGGCGGCCACGGCGGCCTTCACGGTCTCATCGGTGAACAGCGGCGTGGTCAGGCTGTCGCACAGGGCGAGGAAGCCCATGTCGTCCAGCGCAACGCCGGACCGCTCGAAATACATCTCCTTCAGGCTGTCCAGGGTGCTTTGCAGCGAGGCGCGGTTGACGGGCAGGCCGTCGAAGAGGTTGCTGTCCTGCACTTCGGAGGACAGCAGCATGGCGGCGAATTGCTCGGCCAGTTCCTGCTGCTTGCCGGCGGAGACCACGCCCACCCCGCAGCGGGGGGTGAACTGCCCCTGCCCGAAGAGGGATTGCAGCGCCATATCGCTGTTATCGCCGAGGTTTGAGAAGATCATCATCAGCGGGCCCATGCCGGTGATCTGCTGCACACAGCTGAGCGCGTTGCCCTGGGCGACCTCCATGACGGCCCGGGGGTCCATCTGCACCGCCTGGCGGCCGTTGGTGATGAACATGCCCATGCGGCGGCCGTCCGTGGCCTGCGGCGTGGCCTTCTTCAGCGCGTCGCTGAGGGCCAGGGCGTCGGTGAGGTAGGCTGCCAGGGCGGCCTCGTCCAGGCTGCCATTGGCATTGGTGAAGGAGGAAACGCATGCCTCGTAGTAGTCCATGAGCATGCCCGTGTTCTCGTCATAGAGGCTGTCCGGCGCGCGTAAGATGGGGGTTGTCGCGGCGGACTGCGCGGGCCAGTTCTCCACGGTTTGCATCAGGGTCTCCAGGGAGGTGAACTTCGCCAGGGCTGCCTTGTCGCCCACCATGGCCGGGAAGCCGAAGAGGGCGGGCAGGCCGTAGATCTTGCCGTCTTTGGCATAGGCGTTGGTGAGGTTCTGCATGAGGCCGGTCTGTTTCTTAGCCAGCGCCGTGATATCCTTCAGCACACCCTTTTCGATGTAGGAGCGGATGGGCAGGCCGTCCAGGATCAGCAAATCCGGCCCCTTGCCGGCCAGGAGCGAGGTGTTCAGCGCGCGCACCACGTCGTCCGCAGTGGCCGCGTCGCCGCCCTCCTCCATGCCCACCTGCAGTTTTACACGCACAGATGGGTTTTTCTTTTGAAATTGGCCGATGGCCAGGCGCACCGTGCTACTGTCGTTCAGGCTGAACACGGTGAGGGTGGTGTCGGGCTCGGCGGGGAGGCTCTCGTCGAAGCGGAAACGCAGCAGCTGCGTGCCCTCGCCGCCGGTGAGGGCGTCGCCGCTGAGGAAGGCGTAGTAGGCCCCCGCGCCGTCGCCGAACAGGCCCTCCAGGCTTAAGGTGGGCATCACCAGGGAGGTCAGCTCGCCGTCCACGACCGTTTTCCAGGCGTCGCCCTCCCGGCGGTAGACCCCGCCCGCGTCGCCCAGGAGCAGGCCGTCTTTATCCAGGCCGACATAGGTGCTGCCGTCCAGGGCGTCGAAGGCCGTCGTATCGAGCTTCTCGCCGGTGGCCAGGTCAAAGAGGTTGATCTCCCGCTTGCCGGTATCGGCCAGGGCCAGGGTGTTCTCGAACACGGCCATGCTCGCGCCGCTGTTGCCGCCGATGCGGCCCATGCCACCCATGCCCATCTCGCCGCCCGAGGTGAGCGAGCGGACCTTCTTGCCCGCGGCGTCGTACTGAACGACTTCGCCGCGCATGTAGGAGATGAGGAAGCCGTCGTCCAGGGCGACCACGCCCCGGGGGATCATCATGTTGTCCATGCGCACGCCCTGCTGCGGGCCGCCGCCCTGGGGGCCGCCCTGCGCATTGCCGCCGGGGCCCTGCGGAGCATTGCCGCCCGGCGCGGGCGCGGCGCCCTGCGGGTTGGCCGCGGTGATCGGGCCGCCTCCCGTGGTGGCTCTGCCGCCGGCCGCGCCCTGCTGTATGAACATGCCGCCCATGTCGCTCCAGTCGGGGGTATCGATGGTCCCGGCGGCTTTGCCGTCTTTAGAGCAATAGAGCTTTGTGCCCTCCTCGCCGCTGACAATGGCGTATACCGTGCCGTTCGGGGCCTCGGAAACGCTTGTGGCGGCCAGGCCTTCCAGCCAGGGGACGCGCACGCCGGCGGTACCGTGCACATAACGCAGGACCGCGCCGTCATCGGTCTGGGCGTAATAGATCAGCGCGCCGTCCTTCATGGCGCAGTAGAGCACACTGCCCGCGTTTTCCGGCAGGGCGATGGGCTCCTCGGCGTAGCGGCCCATGGCCTTGGCCGTGCCGCCGCAGCCCGCGAGGGCGCCCGCAACCAAGGCGCAGCTAAGTAAAATGGCCATCCAATGCTTGCAGCGCATAGAAAGTTCCTCCCGTTTCTTGAATACAATCATTGTAACATGCCCGTATGTGCATATCATATTGAAAGAATGAAATCTGGATGTTAGATTTTAGATTTTAGACATTAGATTTTAGATGCCTATTGCATTGCCGGGAATAGTATGATAAAATAGCGTTGCCGCATTGGAATCTAACATCTAATGTCTATAATCTGATATCTGGAACGGAGTGACCCCATGAAGCCCAAGTACTACATCACCGTCGCCATCCCCTACGCCACGCGCAAGCCGCACATCGGCAACTGCTATGATTACGTGGCGGCAGACACCATCGCGCGGTGGATGCGAATGCGGGGCTTCGACGTGTGGTTCCTCGCCGGCACGGACGAGCACGGACAGAAGGTGGAGGCCTACGCCGCGCAGGAGGGCATCAGCCCGCAGGAATACGCCGACAGGATCACCGGCACGATCAAAGAGGTGTTCACGGCCCTGGAGATCAGCAACGACCAGTTCATCCGCACCACCGACGGCTATCACATGGCCGCGGTGTCGAACGAATTCCAGCAGCTGTGGGACCAGGGCGATATCTACAAGAGCGAATACGAGGGGCTCTACTGCACCCCCTGCGAGAGCTTCTGGACGCAGTCTGACCTCGCGGACGGCAAGTGCCCCGAGTGCGGGCGCGAGGTGGCCCCCGCCAAGGAGGAGTGCTATTATCTGCGGCAGAGCAAGTACCAGGCCTGGCTGGAGCAGTACTTCGAGGACCACCCGGATTTCATCGTGCCGCGCAGCCGCATGAAGGAGATGGTCAATTCCTTCCTCAAGCCCGGCCTGCAGGATCTCTGCGTGACGCGCAGCACCATCACCTGGGGCGTGCCCGTGCCCTTCGACCCGAAGCACGTGATGTACGTGTGGGTGGACGCGCTTTCGAACTACATCACCGCGCTGGGCTTCGACACCAAGGAGAACAGCGAGGCCTTCAGGAAGTACTGGCCCGCCGACCTGCAGGTCATCGGCAAGGACATCTGCCGCTTCCACACCATCACCTGGGCGATCATGCTCCACGCCCTGGGGCAGGAGCTGCCCAAGCGCGTGTTCGCCCACCCGTGGATGCTGTTCGGCGACGGCAAGATGAGCAAGTCCACCGGCAACGTCATCTACGCCGACGAGCTGGCGCGGGTCATCGGCAGCGACGCGGTGCGCTACTACATGCTGGCAGAGATGCCCCTGGCCGTGGACGGCAGCATCACCCGGGAGAACGTGGTCGAGCGCTACAACGGCGACCTCGCCAACGTGCTGGGGAACCTGGTCAACCGCACGCTCGCCATGACGAACAAGTATTTCGGCGGGATAATTCCGGATTTCCCGCGCGAGGTCACGGCCCTGGAGGAAGAATTGCAGGCCTTCGCCTTGAACACCGTGGAGGAGTTCACCGCCGCCATGGAGGATTGCCGCCTGGCCGACGCCATGTCCACTGTGATGGCGCTGGCCAAGCGCTGCAACAAGTATATCGACGAGACCGCGCCCTGGGCCCTTGCCAAAGACGAAGCCAGGCGCGCGTATCTCGGCACTGTGCTGTACCACCTGCTGGAGTGCATACGCTTTTTGGCGGCGCTGTTCGCCCCGGCGATGCCCCAAGCCGCACGGAGCATCCTGCGGCAGCTGCGGCCGGACTGCGACCCGGAGGCCGCGCTGGAGGGCATCCGGGACACCCTGGGGCGCTTCGGCTGGCTGGCGAACGGCACGAAGGT
>WQTL01000322.1 GCA_009786275.1 Bacillota bacterium
CCAGGCCTACACTTACATGCGGGCCACCGCGGACTACGCGAGCCGGCATATCCCGGCCGAAGGCCCCCTGGCCGGGCTGGTGACGCGGCTCTCCGGCGGCGCGGGCAAGTACCAATACGGGAACATCGACTGGCCCCCGGCGGGGCGCTTCGGCTACGACACCAAGACCTACGCCCGCACCACCGTGAACGCCCTGGCCGTAGGCGTGTTCGATACCGTGGCCCTCGCCGCCCGGGCGCTGGGCGAGGACGGCGCGGAGGAATACGAAACCCGCGCTGCGAATCTGCGCGCCGCCATGAACGAAAAGCTCATCACGCCCGGCGGCCTGTACTGCGACGGCCTGCGCAAACGCGGCGCGCAAAGCCGCCATGCGGGACAGCACGCCAACTCCTATGCCCTGGCCTTCGGTATCGCGCCGGAAGGGCTGCGGGATTCCCTGGCAGACTATATCACAGGGATGGAGATGCGGCAGGGGCCCATGACGGCCAACGTCCTCCTGGAGGCGCTGTTTCAAACGGGCCGGGCGCGGGCCGCGCTGCGGCTGCTCACCAATACGGACGACCTGGGCTGGGCGCGGCTGATAGAGAAATACGACGCCACCTTCACCTGGGAGCAATGGACGGTAGGCCGGCACCAGAGCCAGTCCCACGGCTGGGGCGCGGCTGGCCTCGCGCAGCTGCTGGAATACGCCGCGGGTGTGCGTGTGACCGAGCCCGGCGCCGCGGCCATTGAGATCAACCCCCTGGCGGCGGGCCTGCTTGACCGCATGAGCGCCCGCGTCGTCACCGAGCGCGGCCCCGTGGAGGTGTCCTATACAAGCGGCGAGGGGCAGTGCACCCTGAAGATCGACGTGCCGGCCAATGTGCGGGCAGTAGTCGTGCTCCCCGGGCGGATGTTCGAGGTGGGCAGCGGCGCGCGTGAGTACATATTTACACTCGATTGATCAATTGTTTTGAGGGAGAACCGCGCATGAACGAAACCCTGCCCAATGTCTACGATTTCGACAAGACGATCGTCTATCCCGACGGCGGCGCCACGTTCTTTTTCTTCTGCCTGCGGCGGCACCCGGCACTGCTGCGCTTTCTGCCGGGGCAGATTCTTGCGCTGCTCCGCTTTGTAATGCGCCACGGGCGCGAAGCGCCCTTCAAGGCGGAGTACTACCGCTACCTGCGGGGCCTGCGGGACTGGCGGGAGGACGTGCGCGTATTCTGGGAAACCCAGTCCGCCAAGCTGCTCAAGCCCTGGTACCTGGCGCAGCTGCGCCCGGACGACATCATCGTGTCCTGTTCGGCGGAGTTCTTCCTGCGCCCCCTGTGCGAGCGGCTGGGCGTGCGGGTGGTCGGCACCCTCGTGGATACCGAAACGGGCCTGCTGGAGGGCTATTCCTGCTATGGCCCGGAGAAGCTGCGCCGCCTGCGGGAGGCCTTCGAGGGCCTGGAGATCGGCGGATTCTACTCGGATTCCCTCAGCGACGCGCCCCTGGCCGCGCTGGCGCGGCAGGCCTGGCTGGTGAAGGGGGATAAGGTCACGCCCTGGCCGGAGGGCGGCAAGTAGAGGCGCACGGCATTTTCTCCGCTATTCTCCGCATATGTTCCGGCATCTCCGCCTCGAAGCGCATCGTCTCCCCCGTCGCCGGATGCGCAAACACCACCGCCCCGCAGTGCAGAAAATGCCCCGGCTCCTCCCGCGCCGGCGCGCCGTAGAGGTCGTCCCCCAGCAGCGGCGTGCCCCGGTGCGCGAAGTGCGCGCGTATCTGGTGCGTGCGCCCGGTCTCGAGCCAAAGGCGCAGGTAGCTCACGCCGCCGCGATAGGCGAGCGCCTCCCAGTGCGTCACGGCGGATTCGTCCCCGGGGACCCGCGGCGTCTCATAGTCCCGGCAGGCCCGCAGCGTGCGGTTTTCGAAGGGCCGATATATCACATTCCGGAACGTCCCCGCGCCATGGTATTCCCCATGCGCGAGGGCGTAATAAATTTTTTCTACCCGCCCGTTGAGCCGTGAGGCCGCGTAGCTGTGCAGGCAGCACACCACCAGGCCCGAGGTGCCCCTGTCCAGCCGCCCCGCCGAGCGGAAGGCCGCGCGCACCCCCTTCCCCGCCAGGTAGGCCGCCACGGCGTTCGCCAGGGTATCGCCCTGATGGTTGTGGCTGGGGTGCATGGGCAGGGTGGGCGGCTTGTTGACCACCAGCACGTCGCCGTCCTCGTAGACGATATCCAGGGGATACTCGATCGCCTCGGGCGTCTCCCCGTCCTCGGGGATGCACAGCGTGAGCACATCCCCTGCGCACACGGGGTCGACGGTGCGGGCCACGGCATCGTTATTCAGCCGCATCCCGCCGGGCACGCGCTTGAGGTGGTTCGTCAGCCGCACGGAGACACCCCGCATGCGTAAAACTTGCTTGATAAGCCTGCCGTCCTCCTCGGGAAGAACGGTGAATTGCAATTCCGTCATTCGGGGAACCCCATCTCTTCCACAAACGCCTCCTGAAAGCCCCTGTGCTCCGCCAGCGGAATTTCGACTGTCTCCCGCGCGAGCTTTTCGGCTTCATTTCGCAATTGTTCGGAGAACAGCAGCATCTCCGCCCCTCTCAATGCCAGGTTTCCCCCCGCTGTTGCCCGTAAGGCCAGTTCCGCCGGTATCATCCCGATGGCGGCGGCGTCGCCTGGATCCAGGTAACTCCCGAAGCCCCCCGCCAGCCACAGCCGCTCTATTTGACCACCGCCCGGCCCCGCCTCCTCCAGCATGGTGAGGATCCCCGCCGCCACGGCGGCTTTCACCAGCTGGAGCTTGCGCACATCCCGCCGGGTGAGCAGTACCCCGCAGCCGGGCAATCGCAATTCATGCGGCTCCTCGATGGCCCCGCTCTCGTCCAGCATGCCAAGCTCCAAAAACGCCCGCAGCGCGGAAACGAGCCCCGTGCCGCAGACGCCCCGCACCGGCGCGCCCTCAATCGCGTGCCAGCGCAGCTGCCCGTCCTCCGTCCAAACCCGGTCGACCGCCCCGGGCAGCGCGGGCATGCCCATCGAGATTTCCGCGCCCTCGAAGGCAGGCCCCGCCGCCACGGAGCAGCAACGAAGTTTTCCATCTGCCCGCATCAACATCTCGCCGTTGGTGCCCACGTCCACCAGCAGGGCATTTTGATCCCCCAAAGCGTGAAACCCCGCCGCCAGCGCCCCGCAGGTGATGTCCGCCCCCACGAAGGCCGTGACGCAGGGCGGCAGGTAAACGCAAGCCACGGGCAGCAAATCCCAAGGCATGCTTTCGCCGAACAGGCTCTCCGGCGTGAAGGGGTACCGCCCCATCCCGGCGGGGTCAAGCCCCGCGAAAAAGTGCAGCATGGCCGTGTTCCCCGTAACCACCGCCCGACTGACCTCCTCCGGCGCGATATTCGTATGCGCCAGCATCTCGCGCAATTGCGCATGCACGCAGGCATGCAGCGCCCTGTGATCCCCGCCGATGCGGCTGATCACATCGGCCCCGAAGGCGCTCTGCCGATTCATCTCGCTGACGACAGAAACCGGCTCCTTTTCGGGGAAGCGATACGCCGCCAGGGTGATGGTCGTCGTGCCGATATCAATCGCGACGCCATAGGAGCCGGGCGCGCCGCCGTCATAGTCGGGCAATTCGCACCGTGCCTGCGCTGTGATCGGCGCGTTTTCCTCGGGCAGCAATATCTCTGTTGGGCCTAATACGTCGCAAAAACAAGCCAGCCGCCACGCGAATCCCTCGGGCGGCTGCTTATATTTTCGCAAAAAAGCCTCTTCCTCCGGCGAAACAGGCGAAACCTTCCCGCGCACTAAAACCCCGCAGTTGCCGCAGTGCCGCCGCCCGCCGCAGGGCAGGGGAAGCTCCGACAGCGTCCGCAGGGGCTGGCCGGGATATTCGGGCGTGACGGTGCGGATCAAAATTCGATCTCCATGCCGTCGTAGGACGCCAAAAAGCCGATCTTCGCGGCCTCAACCACAAGGTCGTCATGGGTCATTCCGCCGTTGTGGGAGAAGTGATGCGCGCAGAAAATGGTTTCGCCGTCCGCGCAGCCGATGGAAATCAGCCTGTCGCGCACCTCGGCGTCGGCCTCCAGGCCCATGTGCCCACGGCGGTAGCCTTGGATGATCCCCGTGCAGTCCAGCGAAATGTAGTCGAAGCGTGGCTTCACTCGGGCCAGGTACTCCCACGTCGCCTCGGGGAAAATCCCCGTGTCGTTGGCGTAGAGCATCGCCTTCCCGCCGCGCTCGATGCTATAGATCACAGGGCCGGCGGCCGCGCTGTGGTCGGCGGTCATGGCCGTCACGGTGAAGTCGTCCACTTGGAAGGGCTCATAGGCCGCGATCTCGTGCAGCTCGGTGATACCCCGTTCCTCCAGGCGGTCGCCGTCGTCCCTGCGCACGGTCTCCATGGCCTTCGCCGTGGCGTAGACCCGCAGCGGCTGCGTGTGGCCCATGTCCGTATCGCCCACGTGGGCGAAGCCCGGCTTGCGGTTCTCGAAATCCGAGGCATAGAGGTGGTCCTGGTGCGCGTGGGTGATCAGCAAGGTCCGTATGGACGGCAAATCGAGCCCGCCGCGCAGCATGTGGTCGTAAGTATCCGGCGGGAAATCGATGAGCAGGCTGCCGTCCACCAATGCCTGCGAGCGTGTGCGTAAATTCCTGCCGCCCAGCCGCAGGGAATCCCTGCATACCTTGCAGGTGCAGAACATGCCGGGAATCCCCTCCGCCGCCGCGGTGCCGTAGTACTTCAGATGCATGAAAAAATCCGCCTTCCGTGCTATTTATTAGCAATAGTATAGCGGATTTTATGTTCTATGTCAAGTCATTCATAGAACTTGCATACCGCCCCGATCGGTGTTATAATTATTTACATATCAATGAACGGCAGGGGGCTTTCCCATGGATTCGTATCCGATTTTGTTTTCGCCCGGGAAAATCGGCGGCTGCGAGATCAAAAACCGCATTGTCATGTCGCCCATGGTGATGGGCACGGGCACGCCGGGCGGCGGCCCCGGGGAGAAGATGTGCGCGTACTACGAGGCCCGGGCGAAGGGCGGCGCGGGGCTGATCATCACCGAGTGCTGCCGCGTGGACGACCACACGGGCCCCCTCGCGCCCTGCCAGATCTCCCTGACCCACGACCGCCACATCGCCCCCCTCGCCGCGATGATTGAGCGCGTGCACCGCCATGGCGCGAAGATCTTCTGCCAGCTGCACCATCCGGGGCGGCAGAATTACAGCATCCTCGTGGGCGCCATGCGCCTGAGCCTCCTCGCGGGGCGCGCCGTCCCGGCCTACTGGAAGCTGTTTTTCAAAATCGCCGCCCTCGCGCCGCAAATCGAGAAAACCGGGCTGCTGCCCCCCGTGGCGGGGCCTTCGGCGGTCCCCTGCGAGCACCAAAAGCAGAAAACCCGCGCGCTTTCCGTTAAAGAAATAAGTAAAATCATCAGTCGT
>WQTL01000323.1 GCA_009786275.1 Bacillota bacterium
TCCTGGATGAATCACTATCCCCGCAAAATTTTGAACGGCCTCTCCCCGGAGCGTTTCCTTATGTGCCTGGTCAATTAAATGTTCAATTCGGCCTTTTTTTCGGTGCCGCGCATTACCGCTTGCGCTTCCCAATTAAGAAGAGCGGCGGGAAATAGCCGAAGGCGGGCAGGCGCAAATGGATAACCAATCGCGGTTCAGCAATTCAGCGAAGCCGCAGTCAGCTGGTAAACCACAAAAGTTTGCGCCTTTAATCAGCGAACTGTTTTGTGAACTCGCTTGACATTCAACCCCTCTAGACTTATACTGTATGCGAAAAAAAGGAAGGCTGAAGGTTTTCCTTCGCTATAGTATCAAAATATAAAGGAGGAAAATGTTAAGATGAAAACGTTCATTCATAACCTTACACACCTCAATGCCCGCAAGCGGGTGCATGTCGCATTAGGTTCTCTGCTGCTCGCCTTGACAATTACGATAACTGGGGTGCTGGCTTGGGCGAGCTACACCGGGATAGCCGCAGAAGGCAACCTGAAAAACCCGGATGACGAACCAAAAGATTTTTTGGGCTTTTCTTCAGGAGGCGTTGTCGTTGCTGGCTCGCCAGATCCTGACCCGGAGGGAATGCCATTTCAATGCGATGGCGCAGTGATCAAAAATCCAAACAATTATCCTCTTTTAATTCGCGTTTCCTTATAAAGAAATGCACACGCATTGGCCTTTGTTGGCATCAACGGAAACGGTCCCCCCTGCGAATTGCAAATTGGTCTTATCAAGCAGGGAGGCTCTGAACGCAAGGATAGCGGAGACGGGGTGGAAAGAATTACCTGCCGAAAAAATCATTTGGGACACTGCGTTGCTTGGGCCAAGACCAAATGAATTTCACTTTTTTTACCAACTCACCCCGAGGCCAGGACAACAGCCTATGCATCGGTTCTGGGCATATCGTGACATGTATGATGCAGCTGACAATTGGATAGGGGCTAACGGCGCATTTGTGGACAACCCGCAGTTGCATCTGCGGGATCAAACGACAATTGATTCGCTTTGGTTTGATTCGGGATCGAGTATTAGGTATTTTTACTATTCGGAAATTTTGGAAACCAAGAAGACGCAATGGACAGACATTCCTCTTGCTGCTCCGCCCAGCGGCGGCGATGCGTGGACATCCGACAGCAGTTGGAATGTTGTCCGCCCAACATTGGACAAAGTGGTAAAGAATTGGAGCGATACTACGCCGCTTGTTGTTTTGCAGACGTATGAAAGTAATTTTGCAACCGACAGTTCAAGGGTATATCTTCCGGCACCGGAGCTTACTAAGACGCTTACAAAAGATAAATGGTTCTATAGTGAGACGGATGGCTATTTCTACTACCTAGGTGTCTTAAACCACAACGAAAGCGTATCGGCCCCGATGGATGTAAAAAATCCAGTCAACAAGGAAGCTTTCTTTACGGAATTTCCTGCAGGACTTGCAGACGCAAGCAGTCCAATTGAATTCGTGTTTCGCGTTTACGGTGAGGCCCTTGAGGCAAACAAAGACGCGGTAGCCAGTGCTTGGGGGCTAACCTTTGAACCAGGATCATTGGGCGCAGCAATCTTCGGATAGATCATCGCTGATTAAGCCAGCGCAATTTGTAGGGGACGGGCTCCGGACGCCCCCTGAGTTTTAAAAGCTTTCCGCTTGGAAGGCGGCTAACGCGAAAGCACCGGCAAGCGCTGCTGCTCTGCCGGTGCGGTTTTTTCCGTATCGATGGGGCTTTAAGCCGCGACCTCCAGGTAGTCCACCACGTCCCCGACGGTCACGAACTTCGGCAGCATCCTGTCGGGGATCTCGATATCAAGGGTATCCTCGATGGCGCAGACCAGGTCGTAAAGCTGCATGGAATCCATACCCAGGTCCGAGGTCAGCACGCAGTCAAGCGTGATAGCCGCCACCTCACCGTCCCAATGCTCGCGCAGAATCTCTTTCAGCCTTTCAATCATGATGCCGCTCCTCCTATCGAATGTTTTTTGATTTTCATCGTCGTGGTTTTCGGGAACTCCGTATCCCGGAATTTGACCAGGGCAATCTGCTTGAATTTCGGCAGGCCGCGGTTCATCTCGTGGATGGCGCCGCGGACCGACGCCTCGTCCGTATCCGTATAGACCTCCGCCGCGATCTGGCCGTCCTGCGCGTAAACCGCCGCTTCCAGCACGCCGGGGAGCAGCTTGATTTTTTCCTCCAGCTCCTCCGGCGAGACATTTTTGCCGTTGTTGAGGATGATCAGGTGCTTGATGCGGCCCGTCACGTACAGATAGCCGTCCCGGTCCAGGTATCCCAGGTCGCCGGTTTTGAACCAGCCGTCCTGCGTGAAGGCCGCTTTCGTCGCGGCCTCGTCGCCGTAATAGCCCATCATCACGTTGCTGCCCAGCACCTGGACCTCGCCTATGCCGTCTTCGTCCGGCATGTCTACCCTCACGCGGCAGCAGTCCAGCGGCAGGCCCACGCTCCCGATTTTATTGGGGCGCTGCGGGTTGACGGACACCACGGGCGCGCACTCGGTGATGCCGTAGCCGTTGAGCAGGTCGATGCCCATGGCGTAAAAATCCTTCGTGATCTGCTCGTTCAGGGGGGCCCCGCCGCACACCATCAGGTAGAGTTCGCCGCCCAGGGCCTCGTGCACCTCCTTGAACAGCTTGCGGCGCACGTCGATGCCGAGCTTCATCAGCGCGCGGCTGAGCTTCAGGCCACGGCGCATTTTCGCGGCGCTGCCCTTGCGCTCGGCGGCCTCCCACATCTTCTTATAGACGACCTCCACGATGGCGGGGACCAGGATGGCCACGGTTGCGCGCAGCTTGACCATGTCCTTCTGCACGTTGCGCACGCTGCGGCTGATATACGTGCGGCCGCAGTACATCAGCGGGACGATCACCCCCACCAGCAGCCCGAAGGTGTGGTGGCAGGGCAGCGCCAGCACCACGCGCCCCGCGCCGCTGACCATCCTGCAGGCGGAAGCGGCGTTGCTGGCGATATTCCTGTGGGAGAGCATGACGCCCTTGGCCTTCCCCGTGGTGCCCGACGTGTAGACAATCACGGCCGGCTGCTCCGGCGAAAGCGCGCAGCCGGTGTAATCCGTATTGCCCTCCAGGAGCAGGCGCCGCCCTTCCGCCAGCAGGGCTGCCATTTCGCTCATGCAGATATAGTTGCCGATGGCTGTGCCGCCGCGGAATTCGGGCAGCATGTCCGCGTAGTCCGGCGCGTAAATCAGGGCCCGGCAGCCGCTGTTTTCGATCAGGGGGACCAAATCGCCGGCCTGTAAATCCTTATCCAGGGGCACCACGGTGCAGCCCCCGCCGGCGGCCGCGAAGTAGGAGACAATCCATTCGTAGCTGTTCCCGCCCAGGAGGGCGATGCGGCTGCCCCGCAGCCCCTGCGCGAACAGCGCCGTGCCCAGCGCGTCGATGTCGTCCGAAAAGGCCCGGAACGATATTTCGTCCTCCGCCCCGCCCTTGCGCGGGATCACGAAGGCCGTCTCGCCCTCGTAGCGCCCCGCCACGAAGCGGACCATCTCCCTGAGCGTTTCAAGCTGCGGTATATCCTCCGCCCGCAATCGTATCGGCAGAGCTTCCTTGCGTCGTCCCACAGCCCGCCTCCTTAATGCTGTTTTTCGCGGAGATATTCATAGATCTCCTCTGTGGCGAGGGAAACCTTGGTCACGGAGAAAGGCTGCCCTTCGGGGAAGACGTACCAGGTATCGTCGATGCTGTTCATGTCGATGCAGTCGCGCTTGTTGCCGAAGCGGTAGTTGTATTCCACGTGTATGGCGATCTGGCCCGCGGCGGGCAGGGTCATCTCGAAGGGCGTGCCGTCCCAATCGCGCGTGCCGGTGAGCCGGAAGCCCTCCATGTCGTGGACCAGCCTGCCGCGCCCCATGTGCACGAAGCCCTTCGAGTTCGGCAGGTCGTTGACGTCCACCGCGCAGTCGAAGGAATACTCGCCGCCGCGCACCTCCGCGCGCACCTGCTCCCGCTCCCACTTGTACCAATCCGTGGGGAACCGGAACTCCGTCTCCCCCTCGTCCGCCGAAAGCTCGCCGTATTCGCTGAGCGTCCAGGACTTCCCGCAGGCCTTGCAGAACACCTTCGCGCCCTTGGAGTCCATTTCATATTCTTTCATGCAGTGCGGGCACTGGTAGAGCACCTTGTGCAGACACTCGGCGCGCTTGCCGTAGCTGATGCGCACCCGCTTCTCGCTCTGCCAGCGGAAGTCGTCGTTATACAGGTATTCCCGGATCTTCGCGTTGATTTCGTCCACCGTCGCGGCCCGGACCTCCTCGGGCGTGTAGATCCTGGTCATGACGGCCTCCACCGGCATCACCCAGCGCTTATGGCCGTCGCCCCAGAAGGGGTCGTAGATATGGTGCCCGCAGACCTTGAAGGTCACCACCGGCACGTTCATGCGCTTGACCAGCTTCCCCACGGCGTCGGGGATCAGCTCCGTCACCCCGCACAGGCTGTAGCGCGCCTCGGCGTAGAGCCCGACGATGCCGCCCCTGTCCAGAAGCTTCTTGCACAGCCGCACCAGGGTGATGTCCGCCGTGAACTTGCGCTTCGGGATGGTCCCGAGCCCGCGCAGCACCTTTTCCCGGCCGATGTAGTCGTCCACCGCCGCGGGGAAGTAGCCCCTGCGCGGGGAGATCGCCGCGCTCATGATGTAGAAGTCGTAGAAGGCGTTGTGGTTCAACAGCAGCAGGTAGGGCGGCTTGACGCCCTTCATGCCCACTTTTTTTAAGCGTCCCAGGTGGATCCATTTCATGACGTAGGAGCCTGCCCACACCAGCGGCATCAGGTGCATCTGTTGCTTGAGCGGCGGGAGGCCCATATCGAACTTTTCTGTTTCGGGCGGGCCGCCGCGCACGTTTTTGCCGAACTCTTTGCTCATGGCTTGTCCCTTTCTATCTTTCAGGCTATGGAAGCCCGGATGAACGCCTCGTTCGTTTGCGCAGACATCTCTTATTATACCCTGGCATTCTTTGGTTTGCAAGTATTTTGCGGAAATCTGACCAAAGATTAACAGATTATTAATAAAATGCAGACAGAACGGCGCTGTGAAGCCCCTCTTACGCAAAAAGAGGGGGAACACAGCGCCGAAACACACTTAGAACCAGTCCACCCAGAACAGCGGCAGCACCAGCAGCCAGCGCCAGATCTTCAGAAGATGCAGCCCGATGGTCTTCAGCACCATCAGAAGCGTATCGCCGTCGGAGCTCTCCAGCGGGGTATACTCATAATACGTCCATTCCCATTCATAATCCCATTCCTCGTCGTAGCCGTAACCATGGCACAGCGTCGCCTCCATGAACTGCGGGTACCGCTCGTTCCCGGACACGGTGGGCTCGTCGGTCTCCAGGAACCATTCGTACCAGCCGCTGTAGCTGAGCTCCGAGCCGTGCATCTTGTTCAGGGC
>WQTL01000324.1 GCA_009786275.1 Bacillota bacterium
CTGCGGCTACGCGGGCTGCGAGGGCTACGCCGAGGCAATCGCGGCGGGCGCGGCCACGAACCTGTGCACCCCCGGCGGCGACGGCGCGGCGAAGGCCCTGGCGGGGATCATGGGCGTGGAGGCCAAATTGGTCGCGCCCCGCAAGGCCCTGGTGCGCTGCAACGGCACCCATGCCAACTGCCGGCAGAGCTTCGAATACCAGGGTGAGCAAAGCTGCGCCGCGGCCTCGCTGTTTTACAGCGGGCAGAAGGCGTGCAACTACGGCTGCCTGGGTTTCGGCGACTGCGCGGCGGCCTGCCCCCACGGGGCGATCTATTTCGAGGACGGCGTCGCCCGCATGGACGCGGCCAAGTGCGTGGGCTGCGGGCTGTGCGCGGCGGCCTGCCCGAAGCGCGTCATCGTGATGAAAGAGACCGTCGGCAAGGCCATCAACCGCTGCTGCAACGAGGCCCCGGGTCCCGCGGCCCGCAAGCAGTGCGGCGCGGCCTGCATCGGGTGTAAACTGTGCGCGAAAAACTGCCCGGAACAGGCGATCCTGATGGAAAACAACCTGGCCCATGTGGATCCCGAAAAGTGCGTGGGCTGCGGGCTGTGCATTTCGAAATGCCCCACGGGGAGCCTGGTCATGTCATAAGTCCGCAATTGTAACCAAATCGTAAGAATCCCCCACCAAAATTGTAATTCCTCCCGTGTACAATAGAAGGCACGGGAGGATTTTCTCAAAGGAGACGCGTATGTACACGGTATTGGCTTGCGACGACGACCTGGCGATCCTCAATTCCATCGAGATTTACCTGCGCATGGAGGGCTACGAGACCCTCAAGGCGCAGAATGGGCGCGAGGCCCTTGACATCCTGGAGAAAGCGCAAGTGCACTGCGCCATCCTGGATATCATGATGCCCGGCCTGGACGGCCTTGCCGTGACCCGCAAGCTGCGCGAGCGCAGCAACGTGCCGGTGATCTTGCTTTCGGCCAAAAGCGAGGACACCGACAAGATCGCGGGTCTGGGCTTCGGCGCGGACGACTACGTCACCAAGCCGTTCAATCCCCTGGAGCTCCTCGCCCGGGTGAAGTCGCAGATTCGCCGCTACACGCAACTGGGGGCCAATCAGGCAAGCGAGGGCCTGCTACGCACCGGGGGGCTGTGCCTCGATCCGGCGGCGAAAGAAGTCACAGTCGACGGCGACAGCGTAAAGCTCACCGCCACGGAGTACGGCATCGTGCTGCACCTGATGGAAAACCTGGGCCGCACGCTCTCGGCGGAGCAGATTTACCAGGCCGTGTGGAACGAGCCCGCCTTTGTGAGCGAAAAGACCGTCACCGTGCATATCCGGCGCATCCGCGAGAAAATCGAAATCAACCCGAAAGAACCAAAATACATTAAGGTGGTGTGGGGCATTGGCTACAAAATGGAACGCATTCCCGTATAGGCGCGGCACGAAGGCCCTGGCGTTCGTGCTGGGGCTGCTGATGGCGGCGGGCGGCGTGTTTATCGCGGCGCAAACGCTGCAAAAGAAAGGCATCTTCAAGGAGGACATTTTTGCCCGCGATTTCACGGACACCAGGGAATTCTCTGTCTATGTCAACAGCGTAACCGAAAAGGCGGCGCAGATGGTGCAGCGCTTTATCAGCGAGGAAGCCGTCAAAGACGGCACGGCCTTCGCGCCGGAAAAGAAGGATCGGCTGGCGCAGCTGGAAAAAGACATCGCGCTGCGCATCAAGGAGTGCGAGGAAGAAATCAGGCAAAACCCCGGCGATTACGAGACGTATCGCTACGAGAAAAGCTACGCCTTCGACAGCGAAGGCGAAATCACCGTAGATACGTCGTATATCCGCGAATCATACACCTTGCAGGCCCAGGAGGACATCCTCAACTACGAAATCCTCTTCCGGCAGGATTATGCCCGGGCGAAAGCGACGCTTGCACGCGTGCACACGCTGCAATACGCTGTGGCGGACAAAAGCGGGCGCGTGTGCACCAACATGGACACGAAAGACTACAAAGAAGCTGTGGAGGGCATGCCCTGGTTTGTCTGGAGCGAGGATTTCTACTATCACAGCTACAGCGCTGCGCCCGCAGACGCGAGACACCTAATCCCGTCTGTCTACAATGGCGCGGCTTTCTATGTGGGCTTCGACGAAGCCGCCGTGCTGGCTTCGAGCGAATTGGACGATCTGGGGCAAAAGGCGCACAATTTCCACGCCTTCACAAAAACGCGCCCCATGCTGTTTGCCGCACTCGCGCTGCTGCTGTTGCTGTGCATCCTGGACGCGATATATCTCATCTGCGTCGCCGGGCGGCGGGAAAAGGGCGGAGCCGTCTATCTGCGCCGCGCAGACCGCATGTGGAATTTCCTGCACTGGACTTTAGGCCTTGGCGGCGGGCTGTTCCTGGCATTCTTTGAAATCCTGCTGATTGACAACGCCGGGCTATATGGGAAACACATGAGCATCTCCATCCTGAGCGCTTTGTCGGTGTTTTTGCCGCTGGCTCTGATTGGCGAAAGTGTGCTCTCCATCGCACGGCACGTGAAAAACAAAACCGTGCTGAAGAACACCCCCTGGCATAAGCTCTGGCAAAAGCTGCGCGGCGCGAGCGCTAAGAGCATGAAGCGCAGCACGGTGTTAATTCTGCTGGGCTTTCTTGCGTGGAGCCTCATCACCATCTTTTTCACAGCGATGGTAACCACCAGCCTTGACGAAGCGGGTCTGCTCGTCGGCGCTGTCATGGCACTTGTGGGCGTCGCGGCGGCCTACCTGCTGCTGCTCAAGCACACCAGCGCCCTGGACGAAATCCAGCACGCCCTGCGGCAGGCCAAGCAGGGGAACCTCACAAGCGGGCTCAATCCGGCGCACATGCCGGCGGGCATGAAGTCCCTGGCGGAAGGCATTCTCAACATGCGGCAGGGTATGGACGCCGCCGTGCGGCAGGCCGTGGCGGGCGAGCGCATGCGCACGGAGCTCATCACGAACGTGTCACATGATTTAAAGACGCCGCTGACCTCAGTCATCAATTATGTCGATCTGCTGCGGCGGGAGGACATCACCGAAGAAGAGCGTGGGGATTATTTGCTCACGCTGTCGCAGAAATCGGAGCAGCTGGGGCGGCTGGTGGAGGACCTGGTGGAGGCCTCCAAGGCCAGCAGCGGCAACGTGGAGCTGCACCCCGTGGAGGTGAACCTGCATGAGCTTGCGCTCCAGGCCGTGGGCGAAAACAGCGACGCCCTGGCCGCGCAGGGCATCGAGCTGATCATCCAGGCCCCGGAGGAAGCCCCGGTGGTGTGGGCCGACGGCCAGAAAACCTGGCGCGTGGTCGAAAACCTCATGAGCAACGTGAAGAAATACACCATGCCCGGGACAAGGGTCTATTTGCAGCTGGCCCGCGAGGGCGGCTTCGGCGGGCTGACCGTGAAGAATATCTCCGGTGCGCCGCTGAACATCCCGGCGCAGGAGCTCACCCAGCGCTTCGTGCGGGGCGACATGGCCCGCAGCGGCGAGGGCAGCGGCCTGGGGCTTTCCATCGCCGACAGCCTGTGCAAGGTGCAGGGCGGGCGCTTCGAGCTGCAAATCGACGGGGATCTGTTCAAGGCCGGGGTGTGGCTGCCGCTGGCGGGGGACGGGCATTCCAACTGAACATGCACGCGCGTCCACGGGAGGCCGCCGCAGAAAAACATTTTCCGCGGCGGCTTTACGTTGGATAAAAATCGGGCATCCTAATGCAAACCGCAGCGTAACAGAGATAGGAGGCTCATATGCCGGACGGATACCGGGTGTCCAAGTGGTACACTCAAGTCCACACCGCAGGCATGGCATCTCATGGCTTGCCCCCCTCATCGCGGATATTGCTCTCCACGCGCACCCGCGCGCCCTCCCGCGCCAAGAGCATAAAGAAAGCGCGCTGCACGTCCGTCGCTTTTGTGTTACCGCTGAAAGCGGAGGCATGGAAAGCCAAGTTTCATTTTTAAGAGCGTACTTTTTCTTGCGGTTTTTCGGAATCCATGCTATAATCGGTAAGAAAGCCCACTAAACTCCGATGGAGGCTCCCGCATGCACCTGACGAAAAAACTCATCCTCATGGCAAAAAAATACTGGCGCACGATAGGCTTCGCCTCGGTCGGGATTGTGGGCGCGGCCCTGCTGAACCTCATCACGCCGGCCATCGTACGCGCGCTGACCGGGGCGCTGATGGAGGGCAACATCGATGAAAAAGCTCTGCTGATCTTCGCCGCGGTGCTGACGGGGGCCTATCTGCTCCGGGCGGGCTGCCGCTGGGTGGCCCTCGCGGTCAGCCATGTGGCGGCCTGGAGCTTCGTCGGCGAGCTGACGGCGAAGGTCTACGGAAAGCTGCAAACGCTGTCCATGCGGTACTACCAGGACAAACAGACCGGCCAGCTGATGAGCCGCATGATCAACGACACCCAGCAGGTACATATGCTCATCGCCCACGCCCTGCCTGATTTGGCCGGCAACGTGATTGTCATCATCGGCGTGGCTGTTGTGCTGTTCACGATCAACCCCATGCTCGCGGCGATTATGCTCATCCCCGTGCCGCTGGTCTTCTGGGCGGGGACGTTCTTCTCGAAGAAAGTCGCGCCGCTGTTCCGCGTCAACCAGGAGGTGCTGGGCGACCTGAACGCCGTCACCCAGGACAACCTGTCCGGCATGAAGGAGATACAGGCCTTCAACCAGGAGCGGCGGGAGCTGGACAAAATGCTGGAACTGTGCAAGCACTACTCCTATGTGAATATCCGCGCGAACCGCGCCTTCGCGGTGTTCCAGCCCGGCGTGGAGTTCTTGATCTCCCTGGGCACGGTGGTGCTCGTGGGCATCGGCGGCTACATGGCGATGCGGGGCAAGCTTTCCGTCGCGGACGTGGTTGGCTTTTTGATGTACCTCGGCATCTTCTATCAGCCCCTGTCTGTGCTGTCGCGGCTGTTCGAGGACGTGCAGGTGGCCTACGCGGGGGCCGTGCGCATCTTCGAGGTCCTGGACGCCGAAAGCGACGTGCGGGAAAAACCCGATGCAGTCACTTTGACGGACTGCGCCGGGGAAATTTCTTTCGATCATGTTTCGTTTTGCTATGAGAAAGAGGAGCCTGTGCTGTCCGGCATCTCCTTCACGGCGCGCCCGGGCGAAATGGTCGCGATCGTGGGGCCCACGGGCGTCGGCAAAACCACCATCGTCTCGCTCCTAGAGCGCTTTTACGACCCCCAGAGCGGCAGCATCAAAATCGAGGGCATGGACATCCGGGACTTGACCATCGAATCCCTGCGGGCGAACATCTCCATGGTGCTGCAGGACGTGTTCCTGTTCAACGGGACGATTGAGCAGAACATCGCCTACGGCGCGGCGGACGCCACCCGGGAACAGGTGGAGCGGGCCGCGAAAACCGCCTGCGCCGACGAGTTCATCCGGCAGACCCAGGACGGCTACGACACCGTCATCGGCGAGCGGG